>VBMC01000115.1 GCA_005879015.1 Methanobacteriota archaeon | reverse complement strand
GACCGCCGGAACTTCGACGGCTGATCGCGCGGCACGGGCGGGTGGCGATGGACCATGTGCTCGTGACCACAGGGGCCACGGAGGCGAACTTCCTTGCGAACGCAGCCTTGGTCCAGCCACGGGATCGCGTCGTCGTCGACACTCCCAACTACTCGCCCTTGCGCGATTGTGCCGTGGGTCTCGGTGCGGATGTCGTCCCGGTCGTGAGGGATTGCCACGACGGATGGTCCCTCGACCTCGACCGATTTCGGAAGACGGCAGGAGGCCGAGCGAAGCTCCTCGTGTTCGCGAACCTGAACAACCCCACTTCTGTCCCCATTGGACGAAACGATCTTCAAGAACTCGCGGACATTGCGCAGGAGTGCGACGGCTATGTCCTCGTGGATGAGACGTTCCGCGAGCTCACCTTTCATAATCCGCCGCCGAGCGTGGCCGAATTCGGGCCACGGATGATCGCTCTGTCCACCGTGACCAAGGTAGGCGGCCTCGGCGCCCTCCGAGTCGGTTGGATTGTGGCTCATCCTCGCCTCCTGGAGCGGTTCAAGGCCGTGAAGGACTACACGACCGTGTGCGGGTCCTCCATCTCTCAACTTCTCGCGATGTGGGCGCTCCAGCGGTGGCCGTTCTTCCGACGACGTGCGAAAAACATCTTGGACCGGAACCGAAAGTTGGTGGAGGAGGCGCTCACAAGGATGCCCGCGTTGCGTGGCGATGTGCCAAAATCCGGGAGTGTCATGTTTCCTCATTCCGAGGTGAAGGTGCCGAAATTGGCCCAACGGCTTCTCCGTGTGTACAAGACGATCATCGCGGAGGGACGGTTCTTCGGCATGGACGATCATTTCCGATTGGGCCTGGGCGGAGACGCCAACGAATTCCGGCAGGGATTACGGAATCTCGAAAAATCTCTGCGAGAGCTCGCGTGAGGCTGGTTCCCCTGGAGCGCCCGCGCCCGGATTCGAACCGGGGTCTTCGGGTCCGAAGCCCGATAGTCTGTCCGGACTAACCTACGCGGGCACTCTTTCTCCGTACTTGGTTCTGCGATAAGAAGGTCTCGCCCGCTGGGTCCCGATTCCTCGTGGGAAACGGCGATGGACGCAAAGAGAGGACCGCCACCCGCTTCCGTGCTGATTCGGGTTCATCGCTCCCGCCTCCATATTTTCGGTGGGCCACTCATACTCTCAGTACCAGTCATCATATACTCCCACTCGTGTACGGAGACCCGGAGAGGGATATTTTGAGCAGCATCACTGTCGGCCAGGAAAACTCGGGACCCATCAAACTGTACTACGAAGACCACGGCACGGGGAAGCCGGTCGTGCTGATCCACGGATGGCCTCTGAGCAGCGCCTCCTGGGAAAAGCAAGTGTTGGACCTACTGAAAGCGGGCAACCGGGTCATCGCCTACGACCGCCGAGGGTTCGGCCAATCCAGCAAGCCTACGACGGGCTACAACTACGACACATTCGCCGAAGACCTGCACAAGCTCGTGACGGAGCTCGACCTCCGCGATTTCGGGTTGGTCGGCTTCTCCATGGGCGGCGGCGAAGTGGCCCGCTATCTGGGCAAGTACGGATCCGACCGCGTAAGCCAGGCGGTGTTCATCAGCGCGGTACCACCGTTTCTGCTCAAGACGGCGGACAATCCGGAAGGAGTCGATGCCGGGGCCTTCGAGGGAATCAAGGCCGGGATCGCCGCAGACCGTCCGGCGTTTCTTTCCCAGTTTCTTTCGGATTTCTTCAACGTGGACGTCTTCCGCGGCAAGCAAATCACGGACCAGGCCGTGCAGCTCAACTGGAACATCGCGGCGGCCGCTTCGCCCACAGGCACCCTGGATTGCGTCACGGCGTTCTCATCGACGGACTTCCGGAACGACCTCAAACGCATCGACGTGCCCACGTTGGTGATCCACGGCACGGCAGACCGGATTGTGCCCTTCCCCGTCTCGGCGAGGCGCATGCCGGAATTCGTGAAGGGATGCAAGCTCATCACGATCGAGGACGCTCCGCACGGCCTGATCTGGACCCACGCGAGCAAGATCAACCCGGAGCTGGCACACTTCCTCGGCTAGGGACCGCCTGACGGCGAAGGCTGAGGTGCGTATCGCCCCGTGAACGTCTCTCGAAGGGCTGTGCAGCGGACAGGTTCACTTCGGGCTGACCGCTCGTTCCTCCGGAGGCCGAACTTGCCGGAATTCCTTGTAGATCAACGCATCGTAGGCCAACTTGAGAATCCCCGCGGCCACTAACGGTACGCCTAACCAGAGATTCGCGAGGGCGTAGCCCGCCAGCGATGGACTGATCGACGAGGTCACGGTGCGCGTCGTGCTCGTGAGCCCCGCGGCCGCGGTCCGGTCCGATTCGTCGACGATTGCCATGACGTAGGATTGCCTCGCGGGCACGTCCATTTGCGATAACGACTGACGGCAGAGGAGGAAGAATACGGCTGTCAAAGGTGTCGACGCGAACGCGACCCCGATGAGGAAGACGTTCGAGGGCATGTGAGTGAAGACCATCGTCCGCAACAGTCCAATCCTTCGCGCGATTCGCTCCGATACGAGAAACGACAGGGCGGTCACCAACTGGGTCGCAAAGAAGATGGCCCCGAGGGTGGCCAAATCCAGTCCAAATCGGAGGAAGAAATAGTACGAGAGGATGCTCTGTCCGATGAAGCCGCCGCCGAACGCATCCACCGCGAACAGGGCCGACAACTTGGCGATGGTGGGACGGCTACGGGGGGAGAGCGCCGGCCGTCGCGCAGGCCTGGACTCCGGTTCGACCCCTCCGGAGAGGGAAGAGTAGAGCACGGCTCCGATCAGTCCGGAGATCATGTAGGCCAGGAACAGCGGCGGGTAGCCCACGTATCTCGGCAGTCCCGCCAAAAGCGCTCCTGCTGAAGACGCGCCGTATCCGACCAAGTTGTACACACTGAATGCGAGCGTCCTGCGATCGGCGCGGGCGGTCCGCGGGAGAATCGCCTGTTCGAGCGAAAGGAACGGTCCCACTTCTCCAGCCCCGACGGTCATGTTCCCTGCGATGCCCGCGAGCACCGGAGCCCACCAGTCCGTCGAGACGAACAGCAGGGTTCCCGCGACGAAATCGGTGAGGGCGAAGAAGACGAGCGTTCTCCTCCGGCCAATCCGGTCCGCGACGAAACTGATGATGAACGTGTAGAATGCGCTGCTGAGCACGGTCAGGGTCAGGACGATTCCGATCGCGAAGGCGCTGAATCCGAGTTGGGCCAGGTAGACGCCGTAGATGACTCCGAGAAAACCGTAGGGAACGGTGCGGACGGACTTCTCTAGGAGGATGAGTTTGCCGTCTCGATCAATCCAGTTTCCGAAACCCGTACGACCCACCGCGTTCAGAGCGTGCGCCGGAGGCGTTTCGGGGGCTGCGCGATCTTGCCCCTGGGACGTGCCGGGTGGATCGGAGTCCACTTGAGTTCCATGTGGATCTCCAGTTCGTCCTCCTCCTTGGCGTAGAGAAGCTTGAACGTCACGGGCTCGGTGGGCTGAACCAGGGTCTTCTTCTGTCCCGGCAGGACTTTAGAAAAATCGACGGAACGCCGACCCAATCCTTCCCCCAAAGCCACCAGAGACTTTGAGAGATCCTCCTTGCTGAGCCGGCTCTTGTAACGGAAGATCGATTCGTGGACCTCGCGGTAATTTTCCAAGACTTCCATCATTTTGGTCCAATGGCTCATGCTCTGGGAAAGCTCGGCCCGTCCTTTCTCCGTGAGGGCGTAATGCTTCCGGTCGAGCCCTTCATCCCGAAACTCAATCCGACTCGTCACAAGACCCCCTTCCTCGAGTTTCTCGAAGGCCGGGTATATCGTCCCGGTCTTGGGCTTCCAGTAACCCGAGAACCGTTTCTCGAGTTCTCGGATCACCTCATACCCGTACATCGGCTTCTCCGACAAGAGGAGGAGCAGCCAAAGGGAGACGGCTCCCATTTTCATCCCCCGCGGTGCGGTGACTGCCATCAGCTCACCCGTGCCGGAGCCAACCGCGTTCGGGCTTATATGCGTAGATATGCTACTCAAAGCCAAGTCGACCAACTCGTCGGACAGATTAATATACATAGATGCACTACCTGCGTAGCGAATCTACTCAAGGAGGGCTTCGAATGAAATGGGTAACCCGGGAGAAGGCGAAGGTGGACCGGATCGCGTGTCCTTGGCTCATCACGAAATTCGTTGATCCGAAGGCGGAGTTTCTGTTCGTGCCGCGTGAGAAGGTCCTGGACGTTGCGAAGGAACGAGGCGCGATACCGTATGACAGCCCCGGTGCCGAGTTGTTCCACTATAAGCAGGACGGCGATGAGCGGTGCAGCTTCGACGCAATCATCAAGAAATACAAGCTTACAGACCCCGCGCTCCTCGACATGGCCGAGATCGTGCGCGCGGCGGACGCCGCGCCTCGAAATCCTCGACCGGGGCAAGGCCAAGTTGGAGCATGCGACTCGATGAGCCTCCGGCTTCTGGGCCACATCGAGCTTCCCGCGCATGTGAAGGAAGGTGGCTTTGATCACGCCGCGGTCCATCACGAGTCCTCCCGGCTTTACGTCGCCCATACGTCGAACGACGATGTCGACGTCATTGACTCCGCCTCCGATCGGTTCCTTCGGTCCATTCACGGACTGAAGGGTGCCGCGGGCGTACTTGTGTCGGACGAAAGGAACCTCCTCTTCACGGCCAATCGCGGCGAGAACACAATCAGCATTTTATCGGCCGGCAGGGAGCAAGAAATGTTGAGACTCTTCTCGGGAATCCGTCCGAATGGGCTCGCTTTCGATCCATCGCGGGGCCTCTTGCTGGTGGCAAATGTCGGCGACCCCGAAATCGGCAATTCATCGACCGCTTCGATGATAGACGTCGACCGGAAGATGGTGATCGGGAGTGTGGTCCTTCCAGGGCGACCTCGGTGGGCAGTGTACGACGAACGGACGACCGCCTTCTATCTGAACATCGCTGATCCTCCGCTTATCGCGGAAATCGATCCGAAGACTCCCTCGAAGATGCTGGAGAGATACAAAATGCCCGCCAAAGGACCGCATGGCCTCGATCTCGATCCGCGAGGGAGATACCTCTTCTGCGCTTGTGACGGAGCGAAGCTGGTCGCGGTTCATCTGGACTCGGGTGAGATTCAGTTGGTCGGGGAGCTCAGCGGCCCGCCGGACGTTGTCTTCTTCAACCCGAACCTGGGCCATGTCTACGTCGCGGTCGGCACCCCGGGAGTGATTGACGTCTTCGACGCAAGGCGAAAGAAGCTCCTGGAAACCGTACCGACGGAGAAAGGAGCCCACACGTTGGCGGTCGACCAAAGGGAAAACAAGGTCTACGCCTTCCTACCCGCCACCCACCGGGCAGCGACATATCGAGACGAATGAAATGGGGAGCTGTCACAAATGGACCAGCACGAGATGTTCACAGAAGTCGTAGCGAACGTCGCGAAGATGTGCGCCGTCAGCGCGATGACCGCTCCGAAGAGCGGAGGGCAGCTCTTCCTCAAAGGATCTAAGCCGTTCATTGAGACCGCGATTGTCCAGGACAAAGAAACTCTCCATCGTCTCGCGGAATGGCTCCGGGCGCGGGGGACGAAACTCAAGAACCCCATCTTCTTCCGCGACGCCGATACGACAGAGAAGGTGGACCTCATCCTATTCATCGGACTCGAGAAGTGGTATCCGCCCATGTACGACTGCGGCGCGTGCGGGTATGGCACCTGCAACGAATTTCTGCGCGCGACGCCGGCCCATCACACCGAGGAGTCTCGGGATTGGGAGTTCCTCGGACCGATTTGCCAGATCCGGTGCATCGACCTCGGCATCGCTGTAGGATCCGCCGCGAAGCTCGCGAGCATGAACAACGTGGACACGCGTTGTCAGACCCGAGTCGCCGCGGCCGCGAGGCATCTCGGAATCATTCACTCGGACCTAGCTGTCGCGCTTTCGATGAGCGTGTCCCACAAGAACATTTTCTTCGATAAGAAGATTCCCTCGATCGATTTCGAAGGTGTGCCCACCTCCTGAATCAATCCAACGGGACAGGTCGAACTCATTGGCTCGAGAAGCCCGATTTCACGATTCTTCGGGCGTTCCGCAAGATTCGACCTGAGGAACGTAATCATTCGCCGATGTGTCGGCGATAAGCTGCCGCATCCATGAGAGGAGCCACCGCCTTAGGGTCGGCGACCTCGAGAACCGCCATCCAGCCTGCGCTGTACGGGTCCTTGTTCACCAGCTCGGGCTGATCTACAAGTGTCTGGTTGGTCTCGACGACCTTCCCCGTGACCGGGGCAAAGATCTCGCTCACGGCCTTCACGGACTCGACCGTTCCGATCGGCTCACCTTGCTTGACGACTTTTCCTACCGGCGGGAGTTCGACGTATACGACGTCCGTCAACTCGGTCTGCGCATGGTCCGTGATTCCGACGCGGACCCGTTTTCCTTCGATCTTCGCCCACTCGTGGTCTTTCGTATAGCGTAGGCCCTCCGGGATGTTCGTCAAAGACTTCTAGCCTGACTGCCTCGATGCGGCCCGGCGGATATGAGGTTTCTGCTAACGGCCCTTGTACTTCGCGCCCCAGGCTTGGTGGACGTAAATCTCTTCGCTGTGGATCTTGTGGATGTGGTGCAGGACGACGATCAGCATGAGCAAGGCCAGGACGCCGACCGCGAGGAGCAGATACACGGGGTTCTGCAGGATCGCGGAGACGTAACCCTGCAGGGTACCGACAAGGTCAGCCATTCGTCCTCGCCAATGCGAACCAGTTTCCTCCACTTCGGAAGAAGCTTTCTCCCTGAAGTCGAGAATCGATAATCAATTGCTCCAGCTCGCCCTCGCGAAACAAGTGGTAGGGCCGAGGGACGGTCGTGCCGTCCGAAAGGCGCCAAGGGATCTCCACATCCGGGTTCGTCGGCGGTCCTCCGAGGCGCGCGGCGATCTGCGGGTCGTCGAAGGACCACACGCTGATGAGGGCCTTTCCCTCCGGTTGCAGGACGCGTCGCAGCTCGGCCAGGGCGAGCCTGCGGTCGTCGCGGGAAGGAAGGTGATGCAACACGGCGATGGAGAGGGCGGCGTCGAAGGTCCTGTCGGGAAACGGGAGGGCGGTCGCATCGGCGCCGACCCATTCGATGGAGCGAAATTCGTTCGACGACGACGTCGACTTCCTTCCGATCAAGAGGAGGCGCCGCGAGACGTCGACCCCGACGACGCGGTGGCCGGTCAAGGCGAGCGGCCGCGAGTGCCTCCCGTGGCCGCAGCCGACATCGAGGACGAGGTCGCCCGCCGGAATGTCGGTGATGAAATCGACCACCTCGGGCCACGGTTCAACCTTTGCCTGGGCGTAGGACTCCGCGATCCGGTCATACGTCGTCCGAACGTCTGCCTTGGACCGACCCATGCCGGGGACGAGACGATACCTGCGAATAAAGCCTCGGTCAGGGCCCGAGGGACGCGCGATGAATCTCCTCGGCGGTGCGGCGCCGGATGTCATCGAGCGACGGGAGAGGAGTGACCGTCCGGCCGCGATCCAGGTATTGCGTGAAGGCGGGCGCCATCTTCGAGCCGCACGCCGGGCACGTCCGAACGCCGATCTCGTAGGTGCCGTCCTTGGGGCAACGCTGGAGATCCTTCCGTCCGCCGAACTTCCCGCGTTTGGCCGCGGGCTTTCCTTCCACCTCGACGATGTCCATGGCAAAATCGATCGTCGGGGCGTTGCTCAGGCTCGTGCCCACGCCGAACCCGTCGGCGCCCGCCTCCACGAGCGCGGGGATCGATCCCTCGTCCACCGAGCCGGATACGAAGATCTTTACGTCCTTGTGGCCGCGGAGGTCGAGCTCCCAGCGGACCTCCCGCACGATCGAAGGGAAGTTGCCGCGGCGGGAGGCCGGCGTATCGAGTCGCACTCCGGTGAGATCCGGGATCGCCTCCACGGCGAGGAGAGCTTCCGTCTTTTCATCGTAGTACGTGTCGACAAGTGCGATGCGCGGGATCTTCGCCTCGAGGTATTTGTGGACCGCCGCGAACGCCTCCCGCGGGCCACCCATCACGATCACCAGGGCGTGGGGCATCGTCCCCATGGCGGGCGCTCCGAACAGTTCGGCTCCGAGCGGCGTCGTGATCGCGTCGACTCCGGCGACGTATACGGATCGCTCGGTCAGGGGCGCGATCCCCGGATGCATGCGCCGGACCCCGAAGGAGAGGACCTGCTTGTCTCCCGCGAGCTTCCGGATCCGGGCGGCCTTCGTGGCGATGCCACTCGCCTGACAGACCATCCCGAGGATCGGAGTTTCGTAGAGAGCCCATTCTCCATACGGTCCCTCCACGATCATGACCGGGACCGGAATGCCTCGCGCCGTCCGCGGGGGAAAGAGACTCCCCTCCGGGAGAGACCAGAGGCTCACGGACTTCCCCTGCAACAGGTGCACGGCCTCCTCCACGCCGCAGAGGACGCCCCAGGGCCATCCGTTCGGCAGGTTGCCGGCGGTCACCTCGGCGACGACCGAGGTGCGGTCCTTGCCCGCCTTCTTCAGGATGTCCAAGGTCCGGAGGAAGTAGACGTCCGTGGTCTTGCCGGCCTTGATCTCCTCGGAGGTGGCGATGTAGAAATCACGACCCTTCGCATCCCTGGGCATCGTCTTGCGCCGCTACTTTCTGTGTCTATTAGAGCTTTTACTTTCCGCAGGGGCGCATGGGTCCGTTTCGTTGTCGCGCGGGAGATGACCGTCAAGCACCCCATCCGGGGTAATTCGAGCGAACCTCGTCGACCCGGGTGCGCCAGTCCACAAGGGGCGCACCGTCGAGCTCGTTCTCGAGCCGGTCGAGGAAGGCGTGTATGCCGGACGAGAAGCCGATGGCGGTCTGGCGTGTTAGCCGCTTGTGTGTGAGGCGAAGGAGCGTACCCTCGCCTTCGGGAGTGAGCTCCCAGCGTACGATGCTCTTCTCTCCTTTCGGGAGCTCTTTCCTTGGCTCGACGTTCCACTCGTGTTCAAAGACCTTTGGCGGCTGCCACACGAGGATCTTCCCCGTCACGTGATACTGGGCCGGGCCGCTCCTGTAGTCGATGCTCCCCCCTTCGCGCGGATCGAGGCGGGCCCGCGTCATGTACCAGCGGGCGAGATGCTCGGACTCGGTGAGGGCTTCCCACACGACGTGGATCGGGTGCCGGATGCTTCGCTCGAATGTGATGGTGGCGTACTCGCCCTCGAACGTGACCGTGCCGCCTCGCGAGGGACGGGCTGTCGTCATCTGGATCTGGCCTCCTTGACCTGCGCGCCGTGATTCCGAGCGAGACATAATGAAACCACCGCTCGCATCTCCCCTCATCGAGCTTTCGCGGAGCTCGGTCGTCATCGTTTCTTCCTCCGAGCCTTTTCACCGGAGGCCCTGGCGTCGAGGTAGCGCTCCAGCGCCTCGAGCGTGTCAGGCCACATCGCTTGATATTTCGCGACCCACTCGTAGAGCTCGGCGAGGCCTTGGGGCTTGATCGTGTAGATCCGCTCCTGCGCGCGGACGGTGACATCGACGAGTTCGGTGTCACGGAGCACCTTCAGGTGCTTCGAGATCCCCGGCTGGGTGAGGCGAGGAAACCTCGCGGCGATAGCCCCGGCGGTCCTGCTTCCACCCGCAAGTAGGTCCAGGACCGCCCGGCGTGTCGGGTCCGAGATCGCGAAGAAGACGTTCTTCGTCACGATCATCCTCATCCGAACTTCTTCTCGAGTTCAGCGAAAAAAGCCTTGGAGAGCCGCACGAAGTCGCTTTCGTTCAACCGGACCTCTTCGCCCACCTTGAGCTTCAGCACGGACTTCTCCGGTGGGAGCTCCATTCCCGTACTGGCAGAGTTCGGCCACCCAGGCAGCCTGTCGACTTGCAACCTACCCTGGTTGAGGACGATCGAGTTGCACAGGACGCGGACCTCGTTCAACGGATTGCCGTCCTTCCCCTCGATGCCGGTGAGCCGGTGCACGAACATGTAGTCCAGGAGGAGGACCAGGTCGTTGAAGAAGCGAGCCTCGAATTCCTTGGATGGAGCATTGCCGACTTGCTTTCGGTACGCCCGCAGGTCGCCATCGACCCTCGCACGACACGCCGCGATGTAGTCCTTGCTGTATTTCTTCATCCCGAGCACGGGATCATGCCTTCCCCCGAGTTTGGGCAGGTGCGGGGCCCGGCTGGAGCAGTGTCAGGTGGTTTCCGTCCGGGTCCGTGAAATAGGCGGCGATGCCGTAGTTCGCCTCGACGGGTGCGGGGTCCTTGAACTTCAGGCCGCGCGCTTTGAGAATCTCGACGTCCTTGCGGCAATCGTTCGTCTTGAACACCCAGTGGTTCCCGCCGCTCCCCGCCTCTGGTGGCGCGCGCGGATCCAGCTTGTACTTGCCCTCGAAGAGAATCATCTCGACGTCGGTCCCCTTCGGCGCGACCGTGAGCCAGCGGGGGCTGCCGGGGTTCTGATAATCCGCGCGCTTCTCGAAGCCGAGGACCTCCATGTAGAACTTGAGGGCTTTCTCCTGGTCGCTCACGACAATGGGCACGTGGGTCAGTTTCTCGATCATATTCGTTTCTCCGAAACACTATATGACTTGTAGGTTATTTAACTCTTGGCTCATTCTACTTGAAACGCGGGAATAATCTACCCGTTCGGAACGTGATTCCGACTTGACCTTCACTTAAGCGGGATGCTATCACGACGACGAGGCGGGACCGGCAACCTATTAGCCGTCTTGCGGAGTTCGGCCGGCCGGCAACTTCGATGCGACCTCAACCAGGTAGGGGCCGGGGGCAGGACCGCTTCGGGCCAGAATCCGAATCGCGCCTCCAAGGATTCTACGAGGACGGCGACGAGGACGATCCCGCGGCGCCTGCGCGCCGAGGTCCGTCCAACCGCCGCCAGCGGGTCGCGGCCGTCGCGATCGTTTTGGTGTTGGCCGTCCTGGCAATCTACGGCGCCAATCTCTTCGAGTGGGTCAGTGCAATCATGAATCCGCATCAAGATCCCTGCAATCCGGTCAATGTGACCCTCGACGATATCCTGGGGCCCTCGTACCCAGCCCAATCGCTCAACGACAGCCGCTACTGGACCGGTCCTCAGGCCGGCGGGGTCCCGCACAAGAGGGCGCTCTCACCTCCGTGCACGATCACGAACGCGGAGGGAGAGGTCGTGCCGACCTTCGTTCAGGTGACCGGGGTCTACCTTCGGAACTACTCGATCGCCCTCTACGACTGCTCGGACCATTTCAAGTACGTGAACGGCGGAGGGCCGTATCCGACCCATCAGATCTTCTGCGATAACGTCGGAGACATCCTCGCGATGGGGACGGTGGACGGCCAGGTCCACATCGAATTCGATCAGGACTGGCAGGCGAAAGGGCTCTGCGGCCCCGAAATTCCGTCGTGCGACACCGTGAAGATCGTGGACTATCAATCCAATGGAACGATTTCCTTGGACTTCCGTGGGTATGTCTACTGGGACGACGACCACTGGGAGATCCATCCAGCGACCGCTTGGAAGCCCTCTACGACGGCCAAATGGGCATCGGCCTCCGCGGAGTCGACCCCGGGCCCGGCCGAATCGACCTACGTCGTTGAGCGCCCGTGGGGGCGGGTCGCGGTGTTCCGGGAAGCGCTGATCTTCGTCCCGAACGTCGTGAGGATCTCCGCCGCCCGCACGACTTCGGACAGTGCCACCCGTTCGTCCGGCACGTGAATCCGCTCCGTCTCGCCGGGTCCGAAGACAAGAGAGCGCGGATTGTGCGGCGCATAGTAAGCCATTTCGGTCCCATACGCCACGCCGACGACTTCGGTCCCCGCAAGATCCCGAAGGATTCGCACGTGATCGGCCGCGGCAGAAACGGCGGCGGGTGGGACCTCGTGGAATTGTTCCAACGACACGCTCTCCCCGGACGCTTTGGCCGCGCCAAACAGGAGGGCTTCGACGTCCGCTTTCGTCGTACCGGGCGGGTGACGGCAGTCGAGGTCGGCGGAGCAGGTGTCCGCCACGAGGTTCGGTTTCGTGCCGCCCTGGATCGTCCCCAGGCTCACGGTGATTTCATGGAGTACGTCCCGAGGGTGGCCGTACGGTTCGATCCGCGCGAGGAAGCGCATCATCCGATACACGGCGTTGTCTCCGAGATGCGGTAGGCTCCCGTGGGCGCTCCTGCCGGACGTCGACGCGCGATACCAGAGCACTCCCTTCTCGCTCGCGACGACGCGCAACCGAGTGGGTTCTGCGACGACGACGGCCGCGGCATGCCTCACGAGATCGGACGGAGCGAGCTTCACAGCCCCGTGCATCGTCGTCTCTTCGTCCGTCGTGAAGACGAGGGACACCGGAATCCCGGCATCCAAGAGCGCCCGCGCGGCCGCCAACCCCGCGACGCACCCCGCCTTCATGTCCGCGGTCCCGCGACCGTACAGGAAGTCGCCGTCCCACGAACCGAGTTCCCGGGTCCAGCCGGACGCGATCGGGACCGTGTCGAGATGGCCGTTGAACAGGATTCCGCCCGAGCCGCTCGACGCCGTGACCGCCTTCACGTCGGCGTGCGAGGTCGGCTTGAGACCGAGTTCCTCAATCGATGCGGTCGCGGCACGGAGGATGGCGCGCATGTCCACGTCCGGAGTGGAGGGAATGCCGACGAACTCGGTGAGGTTCTTCCGGACGTACTCGATCAGGTTCATGCGCCCCTCCGGTCGAGTTCGTTATGCACGATGGCGATGGCGTGGTCCGTGTGCAATGCGACCGGGCCGAGGCCGACCGCGAGGGCCCCGCGATCCCTCAGGCATCCTTCCTCATCCGCGGCCAGTTCCTGGCTATCGGAAAGCACGAACGTCGCATCGGCCGGCAGAGCAGCCTGTCGAATATCCTTGCCGCCTTCCCTCAGGGCGACGAACGTCGGGCCTAGGCGGTCGAGCGCCTCCGGGAATGTAGCGATGGAGCCATACACACCCGGTGAGAATTCGTGCTCGACTCGGGATGCGTCCACGAGGGTCTGCCGGATCAGCGAGGCGTTCGAGCGAATGTCCGGCTGGTAGGATTTCAAACGGAAACCGACCAGGCGGACGAACCGTGGTGGAGTGGGTGGACCGAGGAGCAACAGCCCGATCTCAGAATCGCGGCGTATGCCGTGGGCCAAGAGAAGAGCCGCGTTGGCGGCGTTCAACAGGATGTCCATCCGACCCGCGCTTCCCGCGAGGTCGTCCAGGGGGAACCCCGGATCGGTGGACGCCCGATGGCCCACCACGAGGAAGCGGCGCACCCAGGGCCGAACGATCGCGATACCATAAGGATTCGTCCGAACTGACTTTATTTATCTTATGAAACGAATAATTCAAAGGAGGGCGAAGCTCTCGAGGCCGGAAAGGGACTCGAGGGCCTCCCGATGGAACGGGACGAGGGGGAGCTGGAGGGCCTCCGCGATCGGGATCCAGCGGACCTTTTCGCCGCTGGACGGATGCCGCGCCGGAGAACACCGATAAATCGAGCCGGACCACTTTCGATGGGAGAACGTTCGGTCGACGGGGGACCATCGCGGCCCGACCTGAATCAC
>VBMC01000114.1 GCA_005879015.1 Methanobacteriota archaeon | reverse complement strand
CTCACGAGGCTATGCCATCCCGAAATGGCCCCACATGCAATGGCGACGAAGAGGATGGGCCAGATCGGACCGAGGATGCCTTGAGGATCCGTCAAGAATGGGCCCATGTCTAGCTGGATGCCTACCGGGGGACTCGCGCCGATCGTGAAAGGCGTGGCGAGCGCACCGATGAGGATCAGGATGATCGCGGCGAAGGCTGGGTAAAATGCGATGTAGTTCGTCGGCTGGATGAAGGTCGGAGTGGGAAGAACCGAAGCCAGATACAAGATGAGCACGCAGATGCCAGCCCAAACGGCGATATTCCATAATCCGAACGGAAGGACAACAGGAAAGATTGGACCGAGGTAGAGACTGAGTCCGACGAGAGCGAGTCCGATGGCCGTGACCGCGAACACGTTCATCTTCACGCGATACAACAATTGACCGCAGAGGAGTCCGGTGAGGAGAATCCCGATCGTCGGAACGAACGTCGTGCCCTTGAACGCGTTCCAGAACGTCGCGATAAGGGCGATGAACGCGGCCGAGATGATCACGAGATAGAACAGAACGAATGCCAGGAGGTTCGTCCGCCCTCGAGCACCGGTGAACTCGTATGTGATGGGACCGAAAGACCGGCCCTCCTTTCGCACGGAGAGCATCATCGACCCGTAGTCTTGCAGCCACCCGATGAAGAAGTTCCCACCGATAATCCAAATGAGAGCCGGCAACCACCCAAACGTGACGCCGATGAAAGGTCCCAAGATCGGTCCGAGGGCCGCGACGCTCTTGAACTGGTACCCCCAGAGCACGTACCGGCTGACGGGGAAATACTCGACCCCGTCCATGTACATGTGCGCGGGCGTCGCCTTCTTGGCGTCCGACCGCCACACGTTCCGGTCGATCCACTTGCCATATCCCCAATAGGCGACCCCGTACAGTGCGATCGTAGCGACGACCCACAGGAACGGAGTCTCGAGTATGCCCACCATCCGAGTTCCTCCCACGACCCAGGCCCGTGCGACGGGCTATCATAGGTATGCGGTCCTGGCCGCTTAAACATCACGTTTACGGGCGGACCAATGCCGAGGTCCGTCCGAGGCCTCCCGAGCTCCCGGCCCACCCCGAGCGGTGGCCATCGTGCGGAAGGAACTTACCGGGGCACGGTGCTACTCCTGTCGTGTTGTCCCGGCCCCCTCGCATCCAACTCCTCGGCCTGCTCCCGGCGATCTTGAAACCGTGCGGACCCGCGTGCGCCCAGCCCTTCACGAATAAGAGCGTGGAGACGCTGAAGGAAGAGGAATGGCGCGAGACTCCCGAGTTCGTCCGGGAGAACGCGGACCGCGCCCATCACCTGGCGGAGCGGCTTCTCCGGGATTACGGTCCTCGGATTCGGATCGAGGTCGTGGGCCTCGACTCACCGCGCGGCACATGGCTCGGCATCCGGCACCGAGTCGGGAAGGGGTTCGCGGTAATTGTCGACGGTCGCGAAGTGTTTCGAAATTCGGACGACTACGACCCCGTGAAGCAAGCCGTGGATCGGGCGCTCATGCCTCACGAGTCGCTCACCTGAGGGTCGTCTCACGCCGGCTGTCCAACGTCGACGTTCCGTTCTGACCCCTTCGGAACACGAGAGGAAGGGAGGCGAGCCACAGGATTTCACAGACTAGGGACACGATGGAGGGGAGCGTGGAGATGGGGCCGAAGACCGCGAACGCAAGGACCACGGTAAGGCCGAGATTCTTGAACGACGCGAAGACCGTCAGAGCGACCTGATCGTCCCGCGGCAGGCGGAGCGTTCGGCCGAGTGCAACGACGAGGACCCCGATGCCGAATGTCCGGAGCACGGAGAAAAGCCCGAGCGGGAGGAGGAGTTCCGGCCGCGCGAGAAGGGGGCCGCGAGTGGAACCCGCGATCGCGATGACGAGAAAAAAGAAGGAGATGCTCACGCCGCTGGTCCTGAGGTCCGCAATCTTCCGCCAGCGCCTCAGCGGACGTGACGCGAGCATCGGAAGACCGATCAAGAGGATCGTCTGCAACACGAGGTCGTTCAATGGGACCGTTTGGTGGGTGAAGGCCAAGGTGATGACGGGGACGAGGAGGAGGCCGATCAGATACAGGATCGCGAGGGAGACGACGGTCCGCCTCGTGTCGCCTCGCAAGTACGAGGTGATCGGCACGACCGCGATCGCGGGCGGGACGGACGCCATGAGGACCCAGCCGTCGTGAATCCCGGGGTCCGTGCTCAAGAAGGCGAAGATCAGAAGTAAGCCGCTGAGGGCCCCATAACTCGCGCCAAGAGAAACCACGAACCGGCGGGACTCGGTATGAGCGGAGATGTTTGCGAACGAGATCTCCGTCATCGCGAACGTCATCCGGGGGGCGAGCGCGAGCTGGGAGATTTCCCTCGAGTACGACGGAAATCCGCCGGTCGCAAAGCCGACCACGAGGCCGCTCGCGACCATCGTCGGGAAGCTCCGCCACGGACGGAACACGCTGGCCGCGAGACAGGGCCGCGTTGAAAAGCTTGCCGACTCAGACGCGCGAGGAGCGCCCGAGCTTCCGGCATTGGCAGGGCCGCGAATCCGTGTCGACGGAACGCTTCGCCCCGCGACGGAATTCCGTCAAGATCGTTCCCCGAAACTTCCCAATCACGAATGATTTTCGGACGGAAACGTTTTAATGAGCGCGGGGACGAGTCCTGCATAATCCTCCATGCCCCTTCCCTTACGCAACGATACTGAAGGCGTCGCCTCCACGGTCGCCACGATGTTCACGCTCCTCGTCGTCCTCATGTTCCTTCAGCTCACCGTGGTCGCCGTCCTTCCCGCGCAAGAGTACAGCGCGGAATGGGCCACCTCCCGGGCGGCGATCGACTCGTTCGAACGCCTCCGCCTCGCGGAGCAGCTCGCCGTCGTCCCCGGCTCCCAGTTTTCGATCCCGGTCCCGCTCGGAACGGACGCGGTCTCGCCCTTCTCCACGGCCCGGCAAGGCAATCTGCGTTTCGACCCGGCCAACACCACCTCCATTCAAATCTCCTTCAAGTACGTCCCGAAGCTGTTCCAAGCCACGGTCACCCACGTCGACCAGGACGTCGTCCTGGCCATCGACAGCTCGGGCTCGATGACCTGGAACGATCCGAGTAACCTTCGGATTTCTTCCGCTCAGGAGTACATGAGGAATCTGATCCCGCCGGACCGGGTCGCGAGCATCGATTTCGACGACAACGCCTTCTTCACCCGCGCGAACATCGGCGGGCCGGCACACTTCCTCAATTATCCCCCCAACGGAGAACTGATGTACATCAGTCCCCAGGCGGACCTGACCACGATCGACTCTGCGGGGAGCACGAATTGGGGAGCCGCCATCAAGATTGCGAACGATGAATTCGTCGCGCATGGCATTCCGGCCCACGCGTGGAACCTGATCGTCTTGACGGACGGACAGAACACGTGTTGCCCGAATGGGTCCGACGGGGACGCACTGGCGATCGCCCAATCCTTGAGAGCCAAGGCATTGGGCGTCACGATCTACATGATTGGCTTGGGAGCAGACCTCAACGAGCCCCTCATGAAAACCGTCGCGGCAAACACGGGAGGAACCTACTACCACGCGGTGACGGCGAACGACATCCGTTGGGTGTACTATGAGATCAGCCGGCGCTACCTGAGCGCCTTCGTCTGCGGCCTGCAGTCGACCCAGGAGGCCTCGTTCGGAACCCTCCAACTGCACCTCGGAGCCACGCGGTATCCGGCGCAAACCATGCTCATGGAAGCGGGCGCGATCAACGTCCAGCAGGACAAGAGCAGCACCCTGTGGCGGGGGATGCCTTTGGACTACCGGGAGACGGGTGACGGATTGGCCTTGTCCGCCACGTTGGCCACGCTCGTAGGCCAGTCGCAAACGGCGACGGGCACCGGGTTCGAAACGGTCCAAGGCCGAGTCATCGGTCGCGACCTGATCACGCAGACCATCCAGAAGGCCCCGCTGGACCAGACGAGCACGTTGATCACGTCGGGGCGTCAGGATTTCGAGTATTGGGCCACCCAGGGTGCCGCGAAAGTACCAAACGCCATCAACGCGGTGAGCCCCTACCTGGTCAAGGCGGCCAACTATGCCCAGTGGGCCCAGAACAACTGGACCATCCGGAATTTTGTGAATGCCAAGTTCAACGCAGACAAGGCCCAGGGTCAGCTGTCCATCCTCGTGGGCACCCCCGGAATACCAGGCGTCATCGATAATGAAACCACGAACGGCGACATCCAGGGCTGGCTCGCGTTCCAGACGAAGGACAACGTCCGCGTCAATGGCTGCCGCCTCGGACAGTGGCTGAACTGGTATTCCGGGGTCACATTCCGCGTGACGTCGCCGAACGCGGCAGCCTGGTCGGTCTGGTTCAATGAGACGTTCCGAGCGGTCGGAGCGGGCGTGACGACAGGTGTGGTCGGAGGCGTTGCCGTCATCACGATTCGAGCCGTCGACACACTCGTGGTCGACTGCCGCTATATCGAGATCACCTTTGGATCGTAACCAGCATCCGATCGCGAATGAAATCGAGATTTCGCAAGAGGTGGTCCTCCGCCGCGAGAGGTATGGCGGGGAACCAAAATGCAGTGCTCATCGGCGGGAGACGCCCAGGGTCCTTGGTAGGCCTGGGCGCCGCCCTAACCCTTGATGACCTTCTCGAAGATGTCGTCCAAGCCGGGGAATGCGGCGACATCGCCGTTCCATGATTCTAGGGTGGAAGCGTATCGGTCCTCGAAGTCCTGCAGCGCATCCAACACCTGATATTGCAAGGTCTCCACGTCGCCTTCCTCCGCGACGGCCGCAGCGACCGTGAAGTTGCCTCGGAAGAAGAAGATGCTATGCGCTCCGTATTTGAGTTGGTTGAGCGCCCCCGATTTCGACGCCAAGGTCTGCTGCACAAACTGCTGGACTGCGACGAGCATCCCGCTCAGGGCGTCCCGGTCGAGATCCGTGCGAAGGCTATCCGAGTAGTGACGGATCAGGAGTCCGCCTTTCGTCATGATGAACAGCTCGGACATCGCGGCCTTGTGACTCGTCCCGAAGCCGAGGGCCGTCGCGATTCCCTGGGTGGCCTTCCCCATCTCGATCTTCAAGACGCCGATGTTGGTCGCCTTGTCCATGAGGGTAAGTAGCGTCACGTCGGCGATGGGAATGTGCATCACCACGACATTCGACTCGGGACCTTCCATGATGATCAAATTCGGGCCGGGCATCCCGATGTTCTCGAAGACGCTGCCGGCGGATTGAGCGATTAAGGTGCTCATCGCCGCGAGGGTCGCGGGGCCCACCCCGCTACGGATGTCGCTCGCGATCGTGAGGCCGTTCGAATCGGCCACGACCGATCCACGAACACCGCGGACGTTCCGTCGGAGCTGCCCGAGGACCCCGTCGAGCTGGGCCTCGATCCCTTCCAACCCCGCCCGGCTCGCGGCCCTCCCCTCCAGGTGCAGATCAGCGCGATGCATCGGGATCTTCCTCTGCAGAGCCGATGTCCGGCATCGACGCCACGGGCTTTCTCCCGAACGAAGGGCCAAGGAAGAAGAAGAACGCACCCGCGAAGACCACCGAGGGAAGGATCGATCCAAAGGTTGAGAGGGCGAAGGTGAGGGCCAAGACGACGAATCCGACCGTGAAAGCGCCGAGGAACCGCTGGATTCGATCGGCCATGATGAACATCCGAGCCCGCCGGACGTTTTTCTCCATGCGCACGAAGGAGACGTAGGTGAGACTCAGGATCACAGCGACTCCGCCCACGATTCCCTCGAACAGGGCGAGCAGAATCAATTGATACAGGTCCATCGAGGTCCACCGAGGCCCGCGGCACGGTCAAATCTTGGCTTTCGTCCCATATAGTTGTCGTTCAGAATGTTCGCTTTTGGAACCGAGAAGACGCCGCCCGCGGGAAGATGGCCTCGACCCTAGATCGGGCGTTCGATGATCGTCGCGACACCCATTCCGAATCCGATGCACAACGTGGCCAGGCCGCGGTGAAGGTCCTGGCGTTCCATCTCGTGCAGCATCGTGGTGATCAGACGCGCGCCGCTCATACCCAGCGGATGGCCCAGGCCGATTGCTCCGCCATTCACGTTGAGCTTCGAGTCCTCGAATCCTATTGTTTCGCGGGTCGCAATCGGCACCGAGGCAAAGGCTTCGTTGACTTCCCACAGGTCGATGTCGTCAGCACGCAAATCGGCCCGTCCGAGCGCCTTCCGGATGGCCGGGATCGTGCCGTCGAGCATAATCGTCGGGTTCGTGCCGACGACCCCGGTCGACACGACCCGAGCGCGCGGCTCGAGCTCGAGGTTCTTCGCGGTCTCCGGGTTCGTCACGAGGATGCCGCACGCCCCGTCGTTGATGCCGCTCGAATTGCCCGCCGTAATCCTTCCGTCGGGCTTGAAGGCCGGCGGCAGCGAGGCGAGCTTCTCCAAAGACGTGTTCCGCCGGGGATGCTCGTCCGTGTCGAACAACCGTTTCTGGCCGTTCTCGTCGAACACCGGGACCGGCTCGATCTCCCGTTTGAATCGACCTTCGTCGATCGCCCGGATCGCCTTTCGGTGGGACCACAGAGAGAACTCGTCCATCTGTTCCCGGGTGACGTGATACTTGTCGGCCACCAAGTCGGCCGAGATGCCCTGCTGGACGATCTCGTACTTCTCCAGGAGTTTGGGGCTCAGCGCCGCTGCATCGGATCCGAGGGGCACGCGAGACATCGACTCGACCCCGCCCGCGATCACGACGTCGGCCTGGCCGGTCATGACCTCCATGGAGGCGAAGTTGAAGGCCTGCAGTCCCGAGGCGCACATCCGGTTCACGCTCGTGCCCGGGACGGACTCCGGGAATCCGGCGATCAAGGGCGCGAGGCGCCCGATGTTCAAGCCCTGCTCGTCGACCTGGGTCACGCAACCGAGGACGACGTCCTCGACCAACTTGGGCTCGATCCCCGCGCGGTCGACGAGCGCCCTCAGTGCGAAGGCGGCCAAGTCGTCCGGCCTCCAGTCTTTCAAGGCCCCGCTCCGCTTCCCGATAGGCGTGCGTACGGCCCCGACGATCACGGCCTCTCGCATAGAACGAATCCACGCAGACCATGTACCGCGCGGAATAAGAAGGTTTTCCACTTCGCGATTGCCAAGACGAGATAAGTAGACGGGATTTCATGGACCCGCGGCCCGGGCGCGGGCTTAGGCCGAAGTGGGCCAGGAGAGATTCCCGCGAACAAGGTCAAACATGTGGTGATCATCCTCAAGGAGAACCACACGTTCGACAACTACTTCGGCACGTTCCCCGGCGCGAACGGTGCTAGATTGCCGCGATCTCCGAATCCTCCCGCGAGGGACCATCCGCACACCCATGCCGCGTGGCTCGCACGACAGACGACCGCCGCCCGCGAACAGTTCATCGAGCCGGACATCCCCGCGTACTTCTCCTATGCGAGGAAGTTTTGCCTGTGTGATAACTACTACACGGATGTGGCCGGCCCGTCCACACCGAATCACTTGATGCTCCTCTGCGCCGACTCCCCGATCATCGACAACCCTTCCCGGCGGACTCCACAGACAATCAAGATCGACGCGTCACTGCCGAAGAGCTTGGAGCAATCTCGATTGACATGGCGTAGTTACGGTGGGTACGCAATCGACTACCTTCACGGGGTCAATCCGAAATGGAAACTCGCGTCGGATCAATTTCGCGTGGACGCGACCGCCGGACAGCTCCCGGAGGTATCGTGGGTGTACGCGCCCCTTGAGTTCGACGAGCATCCTCCTTACAGCAATCCCCAGGGCGTCCGGATGGGCAACGTGACCAAAGGGATGCAGTGGTCCGTGGACCAAATCAACGCGATCGTCCGGGGCGGACTGTGGCCGGACGTCGCGGTGTTTCTCACATGGGACGACTGGGGCGGATGGTACGATCACGTCGAACCCCCTGCGGTGGAAGTATGGCATGGGAACGGTGCACATCCCGGCTACTTGGGGAGCCAATTTCGATACGGTCCTCGCGTGGGATGCATCGTGTTAGGCCCGTACGCGAGAAACGGCTACATCTCCAAAGTCCTCCACTCCCACGTGAGCCTGTTGAAATTCTGCGAGGCGAACTTCGGCCTCGCTACGCTGAACCAGCGCGACGCCCGGGCGGATGACATGTCGGATTGTTTCGACTTCGGCAAGAGTCCCGCGCCTCCGCCCCCCGCGGTTCCCTAACGCCTGCGGGACCCGGGGCCGGATCATCCGGCTCGCGCGAACCTTGATACCGCAACGGCGGGTTGCCATCGCACATGCCTGCGGCCCTTGCGGGAATCACCGTGCTGGACTTCACGCGGCTCCTGCCAGGTCCGTTCTGTACGCAACTCTTGTGCAACCTCGGCGCGGAGGTGATCAAGATCGAAGACCCGAAACTGGGCGACTACATGCGCTCCGTTCCCCCCATCGTGCACGACGTCTCCTATCCGTTCCTCATGGTGAATCGAGGAAAGCGGTCTCTCTCCGTGGACTTGAAGACACCCGAAGGTCAGGAGATCGTGCACAAACTCGCGCGCGGTTCCGACGTGGTCGTCGAACAGTTTCGTCCCGGCGTGATGGCGCGGCTCCGAGTGGCCTACGACGATCTCGCCATGATGAACCCGAGGCTCGTCTATTGCTCCTTCTCGGGATATGGTCAAACGGGGCCGTACAAGGATCTCCCCGGACACGACATCAACTTCCAGGCCCTCGCTGGGATCCTCGGCGTGACAACGGGGAGGGAGGACAAGGCCCCCGCGATCCCCGGGGTCCCAATCGCCGATCTCGCGAGCGGCTTCAACGCCGCCCTTGCGATCTTGGCCGCGCTGCGGGTGCGAGACCGTACGGGCCGCGGGGAGTTCATCGACGTCTCGATCTACGATACCGCCGTGACGCTCATGGTCCTCGGCCTCGCGCGTTTCCTTGCCACCGGCGAAGAGCCGGTCGCAGGCGAGACCCTTCTGACCGGGTCGTTTCCCTTCTACAGTCTGTATGAGACGAAAGACGGTCGCTGGCTGTCCGTGGCCACGGTCGAGCCGAAGTTCTGGTCTCGGATGTGCGAGCTCATCGGAGCCCCGGATCTTGCCGAGAAACAGTTCAAGGACGGTGCGGAACGATTCGCCGTGGCGCAAACTCTGGCCGAGAGGTTTCGCGGCCGCACCCTCGCCGAGTGGGAGGCGCTGCTGGCAAACGAAAATCTACCGATCGCGGGAGTGAAGCGCGTCTCCGAAGTCGTCCGCGATCCCCAAGTGGAAGCCCGGGGCCTCCTCCCGGTCGTCGATGTGTCCGGCCTTTGGAAGCTCCAAGTAATCGCCCACCCGGCGAAGCACGCGACCCTGGAGACGCGCAACCTGACACGGGTGCCCGCAAAAGGCCAAGACACCGAGGAAATCCTTCGATCTCTCGGATACACCGCGAGGCAGATTCAGACCTTGGCCAAGAAAGGCGCCGTCGCAATGCGATGACAGACCTTCGCCGACCGGAAGAGCGGACTCACGTACCCTTGAACTTCGGTGCGCGCTTCTCCATGAAGGCTTGGATTCCTTCGTAAATGTCGTCCGTCGAAGCGACGAGGCCGAAGGCCATGGCCTCCATCTCGAGTGCCGCATCGATGGGTATGTCGCCACCGCGATTCAGGAGCACCTTCGCCAGGCGGATCGCGATGGGCGCCTGTCGAGCGAGTCGGCCGGCGAACTCGCGGACCTCAGACGAGAACGCTTCGTTCTCCACGGTCTTCGTCACGAGGCCGATTGCGGCAGCCTCGTCGGAGGTGAGCCGAAGCCCGAGAAGAACGAGTTCCTTCGCCTTCGCCTGACCGAGCATTCGGACGAGCCGTTGGGTCCCGCCCGCCCCGGGGACGAGGCCCAGGTTCACCTCGGTCTGTCCGAGCTTGGCTCCCTTCGCCGCGATCCGGAAGTCGCAGGCCAAGGCCAGTTCGAGCCCGCCTCCGAAGCAGTGACCGTTGATTGCCGCGAGCGTCGGCTTGGAGAAATTGGCAAGTCGGTTCATCACCTCCTCGCCACGGCGGGAGAACTGCCACACCTTGAACGCCTTGGAAATGTCGCTGAAGGACGTGAGGTCCGCTCCGGCACTGAACGAACGGTCCCCGGCGCCGGTCACCACGACACACCGGATGGCATCGTCTTTCTCCAGCTCCGCAAGGGCCCTCTCGAGCTCATCGAAGACCTGCGGGCTGATCGTGTTCAGTCGATCGGGTCGATTGATCGCGATCGTCGCGACACGGGCCTCCGCATCCCGCGAGACCAAGAGGGTCTCGAAACTCATCCCACCACTTCGGTCCTTGTGCTCATAGAATCCCTTCCCGGTCTTTGTGCCGAGGTCCCCGCGCGCCACCATTTCCTCGAGGAGCTTGGCGGGCTTCGCGCTACGCTCCTTCTTCAATGCGTTGACGACGACATCGATCCCCAGGCTATCAGCTGTGGCGAGAGGTCCTTTCGGGAATGCGGTCCCCAGGCGCATCGCCTCGTCGATCTCCGCCGGGCTCGCGACATCGAGCGCGACGAGTTCCGCGGCCTCGTTGATCATCCGCGACAGGATGCGAACCGGGTCGAAGGACTCGCCCATGTCCGGCGTCAGGTTCGGCCGGCCCTGCTTGTAGGCATAGAAGCCCTCGTCGACTTTTCGCCCGAGTTTCTTCGCGGCCATCAGGGCTTGGACGGATCGAGGCATCGGGCGATCCGCGTTCTCGATTAGATGGTGCAACACATCGATGCCCACCTGGTCCGCCAGCTCGAAGGGCCCCATCGGGAAGCCCGCCTGGAATCGCATGGCGGCGTCGATCGTTTCGATGGCAACCCCTTCCTCGTCGTGGATTCGCGCAGCCTCCTCGAAATAGGGACCGAGGACGCGGGTCGTGATGAAGCCGGGGACGTCTTTCTTGACCACGACGACCGTCTTGCCGAGGGATCTGGAAAGGTCGACAGCGACTCCGAGCGTGGCATCGCTCGTCGTGTCCGCGCGGATGACTTCGATTAGCGGCATGAGCATCGGCGGGTTGAAGAAGTGCATCCCGACGACCTGTTTCGGACGTTTCGTCACGAGGGCCATTTTCGTGATCGGCAAGGCCGAGGTGTTCGATGCCAGAATCGTTTTCTTCGGCGCGGCCGCGTCGAGTTCCTGAAAGACGCGTTTCTTCAGATCGAGGTCCTCGAAGACCGCCTCGATCGCGACGTCCGCGTTGCGGCAGGCCTCGGCCAAGTCCAGGGTCGTGTGAATCCGGTCGAAGGCCTCTTGCATCTGGTCCGGCTGGATCTGGTTCTTCTCCACGAGCTTGCCGAGGGACCAGCGGATCCGTTCCATTCCACGGTCCAGGAACTCCTGTTTGACGTCCCGCATCCGCACTTCGTGGCCGTGCAGGGCCGCCAGCTCGGCAATCCCGTGGCCCATCTCCCCCGCACCGATTACCGCGAGCCGCATCGTCGCCACTCCCTCCCGGTGGAAGGGAGGACCGGAGTTAAAGATGTGGTGGGCCGCGCCGAAAGTTCATCGTCCCGAACTGCTTCGGTCCGACGTGGACCCGGTTCAGACGCTGATCGTATTCGCTGCAATGGCCATTGCGGTCATCATGCCTTTCGTGGTGGTGCCCGAAATCCTGGAAAGGAAAGGGTTCAACCCCAAAAGCGGCTCTGTCCGGTCGCTAGTGTGGATCTCGTTCCTGCTCATCGTCTTCGTTCCCGCGGTGGCGAGCGGGTTCCTCTTCAGTGTGCGAAACCTCGCGGATTGGGCATATGTCGGAGTGGGTCTCCTGGTCGCGATCCTCTACGACTACTACCGGTTGAATCCGGAAAAGGTCCCGTGGTCCCGCCGTCGCATCTGATCTCAAATGAATTCCCAGTCTCGAAGGACGTCCTCCAAGTTCGGGTGGCCGATCTCATCGAGCTCGTACCGGACGTGGACCACGGGCTTCTTGGTCTTGAGGACTCGGCTCAGATCGATGGGCGTGCCGCTCAGGACGATATCGATAGGGGTCGCATCGATCGTCTCCTCAAGTTCCTTGATTTGCTTCGGTCCATAGCCCATCGCCGGGAGGACTTTCCGGGAGTTCGGATATTTCTTGTACGTCTCCTTGATCGAGCCGACGGCGTGGCCCATCGCGCTGACAATCTCGGCCGCTCCGAACCGCTGTGCGGCGATGTACGCCGCGCCGTACTCCATCCCTCCATGCGTGAGCGTCGGACCGTCCTCGATGGCGAGCACCCTCTTCCCGCGAATCTGAACGGTCTCGTCAGGGGTGATCGGTGAGGCGGCCTCCACGACGACCGCATCCGGGTTCACGTCCCGCACGTTCCGCTTCACGACCTCCACGTTCTCGGGCGAGGCGGTATCCACCTTGTTGATGACCACGACGTCCGCCATGCGGACATTCGTTTCGCCGGGGTAGTAGGACAGCTCGTGCCCCGGGCGGAGCGGATCCGCGACGACGATGTGCAGGTCCGGTTTGAAGAACGGCGTGTCGTTGTTCCCGCCGTCCCACAGGAGGATGTCAGCTTCCTGCTCCGCCTGCCGCAGGATCTTTTCGTAGTCGACGCCCGCGTAGACGACGGTCCCCTTGTCGATGTGGGGCTCGTACTCTTCCCGCTCTTCAATCGTCGTCTCGTACCGATCGAGATCCTCGTAGGTCGCGAAGCGCTCCACCGCCTGCGAGGCGAGGTCCCCGTAAGGCATCGGATGGCGCACGACGACGACCTTCTTGCCGTGCGCCCGAAGGATCCCCGCGACCCGCCGCGTGGTCTGGCTCTTCCCGCTTCCGGTCCGGACAGCACAAATCGCGATGACGGGCACGCGGGCCTTGAGCATCGTCGGCTGGGCCCCGAGGAGGAGGAAGTCCGCTCCGTGGGAGTTGGCGAGGGCGATGAGATGCCCGATATGATTGTAATCAACGTCGGAGTAGGAGAACACGCAGGTCTGAACCGCATGTTTCTCGATCAGCTTCGGGAGGTCGTCCTCGGGGAAAATGGGAATCCCGTCGGGATACTGCGGACCCGCCAGAGAGGCGGGGTACTTACGGGTCTCGATTCCCGGGATTTGCGTGGCGGTGAAGGCCACGACCTCGGAGGCCGGATCGTTTCGGTAGACCACATTGAAGTTGTGGAAGTCTCGACCAGCCGCGCCGAGGATGATCACCCGTCTCGGGGCCGCCATGGAGGTGGGAGCCCCCGGATGTGTAAAGCCTTTGTGGGGCGTTCGAAACTCAGATAACAACCTTGAATAAGGTTAACCGGATTTGACAGAGTGAGTGGCCGGCTGGGCGGTGTCCTCCTCCAAGGCCCGTCGGGCCGAACGGAACACGTCGTCGAACATCGACTCCGTGAGCAGACCGGTCTGCGTGTTCCTCTGGCTGGGGTGGTAGGATGCAATCAACGTGATCGGAGGCATGGACCAAGTTCCTCCGTGGCGGAAGCGAGGCCTCGGACTTGGGATCTCGTGAAGCGTCATCCGCCACACGCGAAGGAATGCGTCCATCGCAACGGCACCTAAGACGACGACGATCCGCAGCGCAGGGAGAAGCAACGTCTCCCGCAGCAAGAACGGCTGACATCGGGCGAATTCCGTCCGCGTCGGTTTGTTTTCCGGAGGTGCGCAGCGAACCGCAGCGGCAATGTAGCAGTCCCACAGCTCGAGTCCGTCGTCCTTTGACACAGAAAGGCTTTGGTTCGCGAATCCCGTTCGGTACAACGCCCGGTACAGCCATTCTCCACTCCGGTCTCCCGTGAACACGCGGCCCGTCCGATTGCCTCCGTGTGCCGCAGGAGCCAGCCCGACGACGAGGAGCCGCGCATGGGCATCACCGAAACCGGGGACCGGCCGTCCCCAGTATTCCCATTCCCGAAAGGCAGCTCGTTTCTGTCGGGCGATCGCCTCTCGATGGCGGACCAGACGCGGGCATTTCCGGCATGCAATGATTTCGGAGGTCAACCCTTCGAGAGAATCGGGCTCCATCGAGCCCGCGGAACTCCATTCGATTCAAAAACGTTGATGGTCCCGATAGAGAATGCTGGGTACGACAGACCACCCGGTCGGGTTGCGGCATTCGAGAATGATACTCGACTGCAAAGGATTTTATGCGGACGAACCGAGACCATCCAGGTCAATGGTCGCGCGGCTTATCGGATGGTACCACGGCCTCTTCCACTTGGCTCAGGTGACCATTCACGATCGCTGGGTGAAGCGGTTCCGGCTCATCGCGTTCCTCGCGGCATCCTCGATTGCGACGCAAATCGTCCTACGGAGCGCGCTCGGATCCGTCGGCCTGGGAAGCATCCTCCCCAGCTCGATCCTCACGATCCTCGTCGCGTCGGCGGTCTGGCTCATCGCGTATCCTGCGATGTGGCTGCGCATGGCGACCGTGGTCGTGGAGATGGAGGCCAAAAAGGAATATGCCGTCATCCTCCACGAGATCCACAAGCTCCATCGCCACCACGATGCCGCGAACCCCGAGGCGAGAGATCCTCCCCTCGTGGAAATTGAAGTTCCACGCCGATAGGCAGCTCGAACCGTCACGAGGTTTCGGATCACACGGCTGGCCGCCGTGACGCGGGTCGCAGTACGGAACGGTCACCACCCCGGAAGCCTTAGTAGGGGCCGGAACGTTTCCGCGACCCAATGCCGTCGTACCGGATTCCGAACGACACACGGGTCCGGGACTCCCTGGTCCGTGTCTTCAGTACTCGGCCT
>VBMC01000259.1 GCA_005879015.1 Methanobacteriota archaeon | reverse complement strand
GGCCTTTCGGATCATCCGTTCATGTTGCGGCTTGAGGAAGGAGAAGAGGAGGCAGACTGCGACGGACTCCGCGTTCCGCGCGCGCACCTCGTGGGCGATGCGACGGGCCTCGCGTTGCGTGAGCGGACGGAGGACGCGGCCTCTCGCGTCGATGCGCTCGCGGGCGCCGAGACACATCTCCCGGACGACGGCTGGCGGTGGCCGCGTGACCCGGAAATCGTAGAGATTCGGCCGGTTCTGGCGGCCGATGACCAACAGATCCTCGAAGCCCGCGGTGGTCACAAAGACCGTCCGCGCTCCTCTCCGCTCAAGGATCGCGTTCGTGGCCACGGTCGTCCCGTGAGCCATGCCGACGGCCCCGAGATCCTGCATCCCCTGGACCACTGCGCGCGAAGGGTCTCGCGTCGACGGGACTTTCGCGGTCACGACCTCGCTGCCGCGGAACCCCACGAAGTCCGTGAACGTCCCGCCCACATCCACGCCGACATCCATCGCGGGCCGGATTGCCCGAGACCACAAGAGACTTCGCGCAATCCGGGGAGGCAGCCCACTCGCAGTCCGCCCATCCGTGCGGCGGTCGTCCTGGCGTTCAGTGACCGTTGCTTCCCAATGTCCCCGCGAGATATTGCGCGTACCCTTCGATGTCCAGCAGGCCGTGGCCACTGTAGTTGAAGGCGATGACCGTCTCCTCGTCCTTCTTCTTCGCCTCCAGGGCGAGGTCGATCGCACCGCGGATCGCGTGGCACGTCTCCGGCGCAGGGATCAGGCCTTCCGTTTTCGCGAAGATCTCCCCGGCCTGGAATGTGCTCAGTTGGTCGACGGCCCGCGGCTCGACGAGGCCTGCATCGAGGAGGACGCTCAACGTCGCCGCGGTCCCGTGGTATCGCAGTCCGCCCGCATGGATGCGCGGCGGCACAAACGTGTGGCCCAGCGTGTGCATCTTCACGAGGGGCGTCATCTCCCCTGTGTCGCCGAAGTCGTATTCGTACCGACCCTTCGTCATCGATGGGACGGAGGTCGGCTCGACCGCGATGAAGCGCGTCTCCGAGCGCCCGTGGATTCGTTCGCCGAGCGTCGGGTACGTGAAGCCCGCGAAGTTCGATCCGCCGCCGACGGAACCGACCATGAAGTCCGGGGTGACGTCGGCCAGTTCGAACTGCTTCTGGGCCTCCAGGCCGATGACGGTCTGATGCAGGAGCACGTGGTTCAGGACGGAGCCGAGGGAATACCGTGTGTTCGGACTCGTGACCGCGGTCTCAATCGCCTCCGAGATCGCGACGCCTAAGGAGCCCGGATGGTTCGGGTCCTGGGCCAGGATCTTCTTCCCGATGTTCGTCCGATCGCTCGGACTCGGGATCACCTCGGCGCCGTAGAGGCGCATCACGTACTTTCGGTACGGCTTCTGGTCGTAGGAGACGCGGACCATGAACACCTTCGCCCGCATGCCGAAGTAGTTCGTCGCAAGGGCCAAGGCGGAACCCCATTGTCCCGCTCCAGTCTCCGTCGCATAGGCCTCGATCCCTTCCTTCGCGGCGAAGTAGGCCTGGGCGATCGCCGTGTTCGGCTTGTGCGAGCCGACCGGCGAGAGGTCCTCGCGCTTGTAGTAGATTTTGGCTGGCGTCTTGAGGAACGCTTCCAGGCGCGTCGCGCGATAGAGCGGCGTCGGCCGACCGAACCGATAGTAGGCCTCCCGAATTTCCTCCGGGATCGGCTCCGTGTGGTTCGGACTCATCTCCTGGCGGATCAGTTCCTTCGGGAACAGCGGCTCGAAGGCCTGCGGCGGCACGGGCTCCTTCGTCCCCGGGTGCAGATAGGGCGGGAACGGGGCCGGCAGGTCCGGCAGGATGTTGTACCAGGCCTTCGGGAGGTCGTCTCGATCGAGGAGAATCTTCACGTCGCTCGCGCCCGCCGATGTCGGTTGGACCGTTTGCATGGACACCACCGCTGCCTGGAACCGGAATCTTTGAACGTTATATAACAATTCCGTTCTTTGATGTACACTTATTGCTATCGCGACCACATGCTACTACATGTGAAACCGAGAGGATTTAAACTCCATGGGACCTTTTCGTGCATTGCGTTGGTTTGGGCATGTGGTCGAGGTTGCGTCCATACTTTAAAGGATTCCCTGCGCAGGAGAAGGTCGCTCAGCTCATGGTCATGTACGGGCTCCGGGTGCACGAGGGCAGCGTGTACGCCGCCGGAATCAAGGATTGCAACCGGCCTGCCACCTTCGCGATGTGGCGCCGCTCATGAACTGGGGCGCGATCGAGATCGTCCCGACGAACGCATCGAAGCCGGGCATCCTCGCGGGGGTGACCTCGATCATCGCCCAAGCGGGCATCTCAGTCCGCCAGGTGATCATGGACGACCCCGAGATCGTCGATGACCCGCACGGATTCATCGTGACAGAGGCGCCCGTCCCGGAGAGGCTCCTCCCAATGATCAAACAAGTCGACGGAGTGAAGTCGGTCGTCCTGCACTGAACCGAGTCGCGTCCGATCCCCGTGAACGCAGGAACGAACCACGTCGATTGGCCGACACCCTTTTCTCACCGGGAACCGTGGCGGGTCCCATGGGGTGGCGCGGGCTCCTGCGCGTCGTCGACTTCCAGACGGTGCTCACGTCCCAGTCCGCGGTCGCTGCCGCCCTGGACAAGGCCCAGAGGGCCGGGGGCACGAAATCTCCCGAGGCGAAGGCGCTCCGCGAAGGATACCAGCTCGTGGCGAAGGTCCTCTGGACCCGGAGGGCGTCGATCCCGCGGGTCCACGATCTGGCATGGCTCGACCATGCGGTCGTGTCGGCCGGGACGCGACTCGGGCGGGTCTGGGAATCCGAGGAGGGACGCGCGTCGTTCGTCGCCGCGGAAGAGGGCCTGGGCGACGACGTGTTCCGCGAGCTGTTCCCCAAGGACGGCGCGGAGTGGATCGAGATCCCGGTCCAAGCCTTCGCCGGCATCAGCCCGACCGTGAAGCTGGAGCGCGGGGTGTTCGGTCCGTATCGCGTGGGGATCGTCCCCGAGCCGCAATTGCGATCCCTCTACGACTGGGCCGCCAAGACGAAGTTCAACGCGCCGCCCGCCGCGATCAGCGTGCTTGGAGAAGTCGAAGCCCTCAGCGCGGCCGCGAGGAGGGGTGCCGGTCCCAGCGTCGCCGTCGTGTTCGCGGGGTACTCATTCGAGGACGTCGCCGCCGAATAGGCGCGCGTGGTCGCGCATCATGCAGCGATCTTGGACCACGATCTTTCCGGCTGCGCCGGCTTTCTGCGCCGCGCCTTCGTTCCGGATTCCGAGCTGCATCCAGATCACCTTCCCGGGACCCCTGATCGCCTGATCGACGATCGGAGGAACGTCGGCCGAAGGACGAAAGATGTCGACCGCGTCGTAAGGAACCGGCACGGCATCGAGGGAAGGATAGGCTTTCTCTCCGAGGATCTCCGTGGCGGTCGGGTTCACGGGGATGATGCGGTATCCGTGCATCTGCATGTACTTCGGGACCCGGTGTGCGTCCTTCGCCGGATCCTT
>VBMC01000258.1 GCA_005879015.1 Methanobacteriota archaeon | reverse complement strand
TGGCCCTCGCGCGAATCCGAATGAGTCCGCGGCCGTCTCGATATGCGTCCGCGACCCCCTCGGCTCCGTACAGGATCCCGCCCGTCGGGAAGTCCGGTCCTCGGATCGGCCCCGTCTCCGGATTGTAGAGGTCGATGAGCCCCGCGTTCGGGTTGTCGATCAGGACGATGAGCGCATCGACGACCTCGCGGAGGTTGTGCGGAGGGATGTTCGTCGCCATGCCGACGGCGATGCCGCTGGAACCGTTCACGAGGAGATTCGGGAACTTCGACGGGAGGACGGTTGGCTCTTTCAGCGTCCCGTCGAAGTTGTCCATCCAGTCGACCGTGTCCTTCTCCAGGTCCTCGAGCATCGCCTCCGCGGTCTTCGCCAGGCGGCATTCCGTGTACCTCATCGCGGCGGGCTCGTCCTCCGTGCTGCCCCAATTTCCCTGCCCGTCGATCAGGGGGTACCGGAGGGAGAAGCTCTGGACCATCCGCGCGAGCGCGTCATATACCGCGAGGTCTCCATGCGGATGCCACTTCCCAAGGCACTCGCCGACCACCCGAGCAGCCTTCTTGTGTTGCGAGCCTGAGCCCATGCCCAGCTCGTTCATCGCGTGCAGGATCCGCCGTTGGACCGGCTTGAGTCCGTCGCGCACATCAGGCAACGCCCGCCCGACGATGACGCTCATCGCGTAGTCGATGTACGACCGGTGAAGTTCGTCCTCGATCGGCTGTGGCGTCACACGAGGACGAGGTTCCTGGGCTTCCTCGGGCATGCTCCTCCTAGATGTCCAGGTTCACGACTTCCTTCGCGTGTTCCTGGATGTATTGCCGGCGCGGTTCGACGGCCTCTCCCATGAGGATCGAGAAGAGGGCGTCAGCGGACGCGGCATCCTCGATCGTCACCTGTTTCAGGACGCGTCGCGCGGGATCCATCGTGGTCTCCCAGAGTTCATCCGCGTTCATCTCGCCCAGGCCCTTGTAGCGTTGGTACGCTACCCCCTTGTCGCCGAGGCGCTTCGCCAGATCTTCCCGCTGCTTCTCTGTGTACGCGTAGTGGAGTTCCTTGCCTTTCTTGATCTTGTACAGAGGCGGCTGTGCGATGTAGATGTAGCCGCTATCGAGGAGCGGACGCATGTAGCGGAAGAACAGGGTGAGCAGGAGGGTCGTGATGTGCTGGCCATCCACGTCCGCATCGGCCATCGTGATGATCTTGTGATACCGCACCTTCTCGAGATTGAACTCCTCGCCGATGCCCGCGCCGATCGCCGTGATGAGCGTGCGGATCTCCTCGTTCTTCAGCATCTGGTCCATCCGCGCCTTCTCGACGTTCAGGATCTTCCCGCGCAAGGGAAGGATCGCCTGGAACTCCCGGCGGCGTCCTTGTTTCGCGGACCCTCCCGCCGACGGCCCTTCCACGATGAACAGCTCGCTCTTCGCGGGATCCCGCTCCTGGCAGTCCGCCAGCTTCCCGGGCAGGTTGAAGCCTTCGAGGAGACCCTTCCGTCGGGTCAGCTCCCGCGCCTTCCGCGCGGCCTCTCGGGCCTGGGCGGCGAGGACGGCCTTCCCGATGCAGATTTCCGCGACCTTCGGGGTCTCGTTGAAGAAGTCCGTGAGTTTCTCGTACACGATCGACTCGACGATCCCCTTGACCTCCGAGTTCCCGAGCTTCATCTTCGTCTGCCCTTCGAACTGCGGCTCGGGGATTTTCAGGCTCAGGATTGCCGTCAGGCCTTCCCGGACGTCGTCGCCCTCGAGGCCTTCGCCGGTCTTCACGTACTTGTTGTCCTTCGCGTACTTGATGAACGCACGGGCGAGACCTGCTTTGAAGCCGGCGAGGTGCGTGCCCCCTTCGATTGTGTCGATGTTGTTGACGAACGTGAAGATTGATTCGTTGTAGCCATCGTGGTACTGCATCGCCACTTCGACCAGGGTGCCGTCGGATTCCTTCGAGAAGCGGATCGGGTCCGAGTGCAGGGGCGATTTCGCTCGGTTGATCCACTTCACGTATTCGGCGATGCCACCCTCGAACTGGAACACGTCCCCGCGACCATGGATCTTGTCCACGATGATGATCCGGAGGCCCGCGTTCAGGAACGCGAGCTCGCGGAGTCGCGCAGCGAGCGTGTCGTACTCGAACTCGATGGTCTCGAAGACTTCTGAATCCGGTCGGAACGTGATGATCGTTCCCGTCCCTTCCGCCGGTCCGACAACGTCGAGCTCGGAGGCCTTCTGTCCTCG
>VBMC01000257.1 GCA_005879015.1 Methanobacteriota archaeon | reverse complement strand
ATCCGGGATCCCGGTCTTCCGAACGAGTTCGCCCGCGCTTGCATGCGTCGTCTCGACGAGAGCACAGAATGCCTGCGCAGCGTGTCCGCTCAAGCCGAGTTCTCGGAGCGTCCCGGCGACTCGATCTAGGGACGGCTCCATCGCGTCCTGGAGCAGGGCGTTCGCGCGGACCTTCACTCCCGCCATCTCGGAGGCCACGGGAGAGAGGCTATAAGAACTTGTCTACTACCTAAGAGGAGTAGGTAATTATGGAGCCATCCCGACCCTCCGACGCACCGCAAGAACGCGCCGCCGCCCAAGAGCCCAAAACGAGGGGCTGTTGCGGCGGCGGGTGCTGCTGCGCCTGCTGTGGGTGCTGCGGCTGAAGCGCGAACCTTTCCGGGAGGCGGGCCTTGCACGGCTCGCCTCCTCTCTTTTCGATTGCATTCGAGTGGAACCGATCCCGACAATGCTCAAGTCCTCCAGCGCTCTCCCGCCTCGCGGCCGATGACCTCGTCCCCCGGATCCAGGATCCCATGTTTCTTCGACGGAGCTTGCCCTAGAAATCAGTTCGGGACCAAGGGACCGATGCGAGCCGCGTTCGTCGTGGGCGAGACCAGTCTTGTCCGCGAAGTGCCGGACCTTTCGAGTTCCTCGGGCCCTGTGCGGAGCAACAACATTGCAGAATATCAGGGGCTCATCTTCCTGCTTCGCCACCTCCGGGAACTCGAGGGGGAGAGTCGTCCGCGGAACGCCTATCTGATCTGCGGCGATTCGCAACTCGTGATCCGCCAAATGCGGGAAGAGTACCGGGTGACGAAACCCCACCTGGTGCCGTTGCATGGAGAGGCGTCGCGCCTCAGTTCCGCCCTCGACGTGGAATTCGAATGGGTGCCGCGAGAAAAGAATCCGGCGGGATTCCTCCTCGATTCGTGAAACCCGTCCAACGGACGCGAGCGATGGCCCGCTGAAAAAGATCGGGAGGTCTTGATTGCTCAATTCGCTCCGGTGGGGTCGGTAAGATAGGTTCCGTGTTCAAACGGGTCCGCGCGGGGTGGGCGAGAGCGTACGGTATCGCACATCGACGTGCTATCATCCTTGATTGCATTCGTAGTCAATCATGTTCATTGTTCGAGGACCCTAAACGCTCACGTCATACCCATCCCCCCCGCTAATCCCGGTCAATGACGGCCGGGTTCCCACATGGCGCATGGCATCGAAGGCGAGCGACGTCCCGCCGAGGCCTACTCGTGTTCTTGCTCGTGCTGGGCCTTGCCATCGCCGGACTCATTGCCGGCCCCATGGCTTCCGCCATCCAAAGCGGTCTCTCGCCCAGTTCCACTCCTGGCAGCGTGACGGAATCCGGTCTCACGTCTTGGAACCCCCATGTCTCTTGTTCAGCGGACCTCGTCACGATCCGCGACGTCCTAGGCCCTGCCTACCCTACGCAGACGGTGAATGGCAGCCGCTACCAGACGAACTCGACCGCGGGCGGCATCCCCCAAGAACGAGCCCTGTCGCCGCCGTGCACGATCACGAACAAGACGGGTACCGTGCTGTCCCCGTTCGTCCAGATCAACGGAGTCTCTCTGTACGGCTACGGCATCAAGACCACAGATTGTTCCGGGTGGTATTCGAAGCAGAACGGCGGTGGCCGGTATCCCAACAACCAAACGTTCTGCACGAATGCCGGACAGATCATCACGATCGGCACCACGCGTGGCTACTTGAGAATCGAAATCGATCGGGACTGGTTGGGGAAAGGCTATTGCGGTGTCGGGGTCCCGTACTGCAATAACGCGACCTTGGGTCAGTACCAATCCAACGGGAGCATCTCCCTCGATTTCCAAGGTTTTGTCTTCTGGGAAGGCCCGTACCACTGGGAACTCCATCCGCTGACCGGTTGGAGGCTGTCCGCGCCACCCACGCCCCCGTCGGCTCCGCAGAACCTCGCGGCCACCGGCGGCAATGCCCAGGTCACCCTGACCTGGCAGGCACCCGCCTCGGATGGCGGATCTCCCATCACGAACTACAAGATCTATCGCGGTCTCGCGCCTGGGAGCGAGACGCTCCTGACGACCTTGGGCAACGTGCTCACTTACACCGACAGTGCGGTGACGAACGGAGTTCCGTACTACTATCAGGTGTCTGCGGTGAACAGTCCGGGCGAGGGGGCCAAATCGAACGAGGCTTCCGCCACTCCGAATGCACCTCCACCTCCGCCCTCGCCTCCGTCCGCGCCGACGAACCTCGTGGCCACCGCAGGGAATGCGCAAGTCGGTCTGACTTGGCAAGCACCCGGTTCGAACGGTGGCTCGCCGATCACGAACTACAAGATCTATCGTGGCACGTCGTCCATGTCCGCCGCCAACAGCCCGGGCGAGGGGGCCAAGTCGAACGAGGCCTCGGCGACGCCGAACCAAACTCCACCTCCCCCATCGCCTCCGTCGGCGCCGACGAACCTCGTGGCCACCGCCGGGAATGCGCAGGTCGGTCTGACGTGGCAAGCACCCGCTTCGAACGGCGGCTCGCCAATCACGAATTACCGGATCTATCGAGGCACCTCGTCCAACGGCGAGACGCTGCTGGCGACGATCGGCAATGTCCTCACGTACACCGACACCGCGGTGACGAACGGGGTTACATACTACTACCAGGTCTCGGCCGTGAACAGCGTGGGAGAAGGTCCCCGGTCGAACGAGGCCTCGGCCACTCCGAGCGCGCCTCCACCTCCGCCCACGCCGCCCTCGGCGCCGACGAACCTCGTGGCAACCGCCGGGAATGCGCAGGTCGGTCTGACGTGGCAGGCACCCGCTTCGAACGGTGGCTCGCCAATCACGAACTACGAGATCTATCGAGGAACGGCCAGCGGCGGCGAAACACTGGTCGCGACGATCGGCAACCAACTGTCGTATTCGGACGGCGGCCTCACGAACGGGGTGACGTACTATTACCAGGTTAGCGCCGTGAACAACGCGGGGGAGGGTCCCCGTTCGAACGAGGCCTCGGCGACGCCGACCGCCCCGGCGACGCCACCAGGTGCACCTCAGGGACTCGGCGCGACGGCCGGCGATGCGACCGTCACCCTGACTTGGTCCGCGCCGAGTAGCAACGGCGGCTCGCCAATCACGAACTACCGGATCTATCGAGGCACCTCGTCCAACGGCGAGACGCTGCTGGCGACGATCGGCAATGTCCTCACGTACACCGACACCGCGGTGACGAACGGGGTTACATACTACTACCAGGTCTCGGCCGTGAACGGGGCCGGGGAGGGCCCGCGGTCGAACGAGGCCTCCGCCACTCCCTCGCCGCCGCCCCCGCCGAACGCGCCTCCGACGGTGGACTTCACCTGGACGCCGACCTCCGGTGACACGACCACCGTCTTCACCTTCACCGCTACGGCAAGCGATGACCACGATCCGCCGAACACGATCCAAATCCGGTGGGATTGGACCGGGGACGGGACATGGGACACCACATGGTCGGCGACGAAGACGGCCAGCCACACGTTCAGTTCGCCCGGGAGTTACACGGTCGTCGTGCAGGCGAAAGACTCGGGTGGGCTCACTGCGACCCAGTCCCACACGATCATCGTCACGGCCCCACCCCCACCGGGTGATTTCAGCATCAGTGCCTCACCAGCCTCGCTCCACATCGTGTGCGGTTCGTCCGGTTCCTCCGGAATCACCCTGACGAGCCTCAACGGGCTCTCAGGGACCGCGAGCCTGAGCGCGTCGATTTCTTCGTCCGGCCTCGTTCTGTTCTGGCCGACGGTCTCGGTCAGCCCCAGCAGCGTGACGCTGCCCTCTGGCGGGACCGCCACGTCGACCCTGACCGTTTCGACCTCCGCCTTGACGACGCCGGGTACCTACACGGTCACCGTGACCGCGACGATCGGCTCCATCACGCATTCCGTTAATGTGACCGTCCTCGTCACCCTGACGTAGGGCAGACAACCGGGCTTCAATCCCGCTCCAGAGCGTCGCGATTCTGCTCGGGTCGTCTCTGATCCTCGCGGGCATACTCGAGGCCCCTGGGCTTCCGGGAAATGCGTCTCGGTCTGATGGACCGCTCTCCCTACAGGAGGGACTCCCGCAGGATCCGGCGCATCGCCCGGCGGAGGTGCTGACTCACTGTGTTCCGGCTGAGGCCGGTCAGTTCCGCCAGTCTCTCGAGGCCGGTCCGCGCCGGGATATCGAAGTAACCGAGATTCCAGGCGAGACTCAAGATCTCCC
>VBMC01000247.1 GCA_005879015.1 Methanobacteriota archaeon | reverse complement strand
GTACGTGAGGGCCTTGCCCTCCAACGCGTCCTTCCGATCCGAATCGATCCGGAGGGCGCGATCGTACGCGGACTGGGCCTCATCGGGCTCGTTTTTTCGGCGATGGGCATCTCCCTTCCGCACCCAGAGTTCGGCGTCCTGCGGACTCAGCGCGAGGACCCGCGCATATCCATCCGTATCGTCCGGGTCTAGAATCACGGCCTGCATGTACGCGCGGACGGCCTCGGGCGCCTGTCCGAGGGCTGCATGGGCGTCCCCTTTCCGCTCCCACAAATCCTTGGCCTTCGGATCCACCTGGAGGGCGATCTCGTAGTAGCCGAGGGCGTCCGTCGCCCGGTCCTGCGCGACGAGAATGTCCGCTTGGAGGGCGAGGGCGCTTACATTGCCGCGGTCCAGGGTCATCGCGTGGTTGGCGGCCGCTTGCCCGGATTCCAGTCGGCCGACGCGCAGGAGACCCTCCCCGACGTCGGCGAAGGCCTTTGCATAGTCTTCGAATCGGGCTGTAGGCTCTCGGACTTCGAGGAGGCTGAGGGCTTTCACGAACGCCACCGCGGCACGAGCCTCGGAGCCGGCATCGAGGGCCGAGACGCCGGTCTGTACGAGGTGGTTCACCCGTTCGAGCACGCGCGCTTCTCGATCGAAGAGGCCTTGGAAGAGGGCCATCCCTATCATCCCATCCCGCAGGACGCGGCCCCAGGGCGGGGCGCGTCGGACAAGTGGCCGACATGAAGAATGGACGTCTTATAGATATCGCCAAGGGCCATCGCCCCTTGGACAAAGACTCCGCCGGGCCTGTGGGATAATGGTCGACGGTGCGACTAAATATCCCGGACGCGATGTCGGACAGACAATCGTCAGACAGGATGGGATCATGACGCAGAAGGGGCCCGCAAAGGCCGCGCCGACGAACCTGAGGAAGGAAACGCGAGACTGGCTGATCGAGAAGACGATCCCGACGGTCCGAGAAATCGCGCGGGATCTGGAGAATGCCGGAGAGGACGTCCGGGACCTGATCGAGGCGATCGATGAACTCGAGATGATCCTCCGAGACGGCCCCCGGCGAAATGGGTTCGTTCGGCCTTGAGACCCGAGGGTTGAAGTGCCGGGACCGGGATTGAACCCGGGTCAACAGCATGGAAGGCTGTGGTCCGGGGCTGGCGACCAATGGAGAGGCGGACGCCGGATTTTTCGAAGGTTGGCATTCAATGGCAGCCCCGACTCGTTCCGGAGCTTACCGCTAAGTGGCGGATTGGCAGTGAAGGCCTGGCTTCGCTAGGTAATTCCGGGTTGTGCCCGCGCGCTGGTCCATTGCTCATCGGGAGGACACAACCACGGTTCGCATCCTAAGAAACAGGCTAACAAACTCGGAACCTTCACGGCCCCGAATGCCATGGAACATCTGGCGGTCGAGATGCCAGCTATTGCGTACTATCCACCTTTGCCTCTCTACGCGGGCATCAGTGCGATTCTCTGCGCGGGCTTCCTATTCCTTGCCTTCAGAAAACTGCGTAGAGACAAGAAATGGGGAAAGGCAACGCTGAGCATCACGCTGGCCGCCGTATTCGCCGTTGCGACGGCAGGGCTCGTCGTGGGTTCGTACCAGCAATATGTGGCCATGAATACTTGGAGGTACGATTTTCGTTTGGAGGTTCAGCCGAACGAAACTGTACGGGAGAGCCTGATCGTCCCCATTCCGGCGGATTCTTCTCTGCTCGTGGCGTTACATCTGGTCTCCGGAACAGCGAACTGGAGTTTTGTTGAAACGATACATGGGCGCGGGCTCTATGTCCAGTTCACCGGCTCGGCAGGCCTCGATGCTTTCTTTAGCGAGTTCGCTCCCGGGGGCGTGCTTCACAACACGACCCTGACCATGATGAATTCCACTGCCCAGCCTGGCCCGCTGACGATTTGGATTTTTTACTCCGGAGGCGGTGGGGTCACCGTCCATTTCGCATCGGGTGGTATGGCGATGCCGCAATCCGAATCGATTGCTCCCGGTTGGCGAACCTATCAGCTGCTCTCCCCACCGGTGGCATGAAAGGGGAATCGACGATCCTACGAGACTGCGATACTGGCGGGAGCAAGTCGCTACCGAATGGATTCCGTTATGAAGGTACGGGTGGCTTCACCTAGTATTGAGCGCTATGGAGGAGGGCGCCCAACATCCCGTCGACGCAGCCTTGATACACGACATTAGCTTCACGGCTGTCGCGC
>VBMC01000246.1 GCA_005879015.1 Methanobacteriota archaeon | reverse complement strand
ACCTCCCAACGAAAATTCTGAACCAAGTCGATCACCTCCACCGCGCCGGCTTCTGGTGGACGCCGCGACTCATGGGTCGCCCCACCGCACTCCTTTTGTCCCGGGCCCGACGCGCGAGGGTGGGCACGTCGCTGGACATGTCCACGGACCCTTTCGGTTGGACGCGGGAGCGCCTTCGTGCCGCCCGCATGGCCCTACCGTTCGTGGACACGTTCTTCGGAAATGAGGTCGAAGTGTCGGCGCTCGGAGGAGACCGATCCCCGTTCGAGGCCGCCCGCCGAATCTGTGCGATGGGCGCCCGAGAGGTCGTCATCCACCGGGGAGACCGCGGTTCGGCCTGGATCTCTCCGGACGGTATCGAAAAGGTCCCCGCCTTCTCGGTTCCGATCGAGAATCCGACAGGATGCGGAGACGTGTTTAACGCGGCGTACGTCTACGCGCGATTCGGAGGCGATTCCGTCACCGAAGCGTTGCGTTTCGCGAACGCCTGTTCGGCCCTGCATATCCGGGACCGTCGGCATCCGTACTCCCGGCTCTCAGACGTCCGTCGGTTCCTCGCCTCGCGATTCACCGGGTCCTAGGCAGATTTTCACTTTCACCCATCCCCCTCTCCCGTCCGCGTTGATAACCCATGCCGGAGATGGAGAGGCCATGGCCCTCGCCTCCGTACACACGCGTTCTTCCGTCCCCCCTGGGGCTTGGGCCATGCTGGGTCGGACGGATCTGGAGGCATCCACGTGCTGGGATTTTCCGACGCAAGCGGACGGACATCCGCGGGCAGGCGATGCGTCGTTCAACGGCGTCACCCCGGCCCGATGCGCCGGCAATCTTGTCCGGCGCTACTCCCGACCCGGCGAACTCGTGGTCGATCCGATGGCCGGTTCGGGCACGATCGGGGACGTGGCTCGCACCCTCGGTCGGCGCACGATTTCGTTCGATCTCGTCCCACGTCGACGGGATGTGCTACGGGCGGATGCGCGCGCCTGGCCCCTGCCGGACGAAACCGCCGCGCTCGCCGTAATCGATTCACCGTACTCGGACAACATCGTGTATGGTCGTGATCCTCGGTGTCTCGGACGGATTTCGTGCCGGGATCCTCGGTTCTACGAGGAGATGAGACGGGTCGCGGCGGAGGCGCGTCGCGTTCTGGTACCCGGAGGAATCCTCGCGTGGATCATTGCAGACGAGTACCGCGGCGGGGTCTACACACCGGCCGGGTTTCGATTGCTGAACGTCCTCTCGGAGGCGTTCGAGCCGATCGACACGGTCGTCCTCGTGCGGCACCATGATCGATCCGCATCGCCGATGTGGGAGCACCGGGCGCGCCGCTTCAATTTCTACCTTCGAGGGTTCAAATTCGTCTTCATCCTGCGGAAGCCGGTTGGGGAATCGGGAGGTTGAACATGGAGAAAACGACGGAGTGGACGAGTGGCACGTCGCGGGCGATCATGGCGGGCCTACGAGAGCGGGTTCGGCCGGTGGCAATCCGCCGGCGGGATCGGGTCGAAGAGCACGTGGGCCGATACTGGATCTCATGGCGGAGCCGCAACCGGAATCGGGTCTTCGCGGAAATCCGGGCCCTGCAAGGTCGGGTCCAAGTGTTCATCCTGCCGGGCCCTCGTGACCTCCGGGATTCAGCGGGTCTCGCTCGTCGGGCGCCGCGGACCCAAGGTTGGGGATGGTTCCGATCGAGGATCGAGGTCTCTTCCTT
>VBMC01000245.1 GCA_005879015.1 Methanobacteriota archaeon | reverse complement strand
CCTCGCCCAACGGGACCAAGAGCTGGACAAACGAGAGTCCGCCCTGGAGGAGAGAGCGGGTCGGACCGAGGCCGAACGAAAGCGCCACGAAGAATCCGTCGCGGCCCTCCGGGCATCGATTCAAGATCGGGCCGCAAAGCTTGACGCGATGAAGAGCCAATTGGCTGCCGAGCGGGCGGACATCCAGGAGACTCGGTTCGAGCACAAGGCCCGGGAGGCCAAGCTGAAAGAGACCCAGGCCAAGGCCGAGAAGACGGATGCCGATCTGGAGCGCCGGAAGAAAGAGCTCCGGCGAATCAAAGAAGGACTCAAGAAGATTCGGTGACGGAGGACGGCATGCCGGGCATCATCACGCTGACCACGGACTTCGGACCGGGCGCCTACGTCGGGGCGATGAAGGGTGCCATCCTGTCGATCGACCCCGACCTGACCATCGTCGACTTGGACCATCTAGTCCGGGCGCACGACGTCCGGCATGGTGCGTTCGTCCTGTATTCGTCTGTGCCCTACTATCCCTTCGCCGTCCACGTGGGCGTCGTCGATCCCGGGGTCGGGACGAAACGCCGGGCGATCCTGTGCGTGTGCGAAGGAGCGCTGCTCGTGGGGCCGGACAACGGCCTGTTGATTCCCGCCGCGAAGCGCCTCGGCCTGAAAGAGGTGCGGGAGATCACGAACCGGAAACTGGGCCGACCGGAACTTTCGGACACGTTCCACGGTCGAGACCTGTTCGCCCCCGCGGCGGCACACCTCTTGTCGGGTGCGAAGGTGAAGGACGTGGGTCCCGTCGTGAAGGACTTCGTCGACCTGGATTTCGGCGTGCCGAAGAAACGGAAGGGAGGCTTCGAAGGCGTCGTCATCACGTACGACCGTTTCGGCAACATCGTGACGAACATCCCGCAATCCGACGTCGAGAAAGCGTGGTCCTTCGGGGACCGCCTCGCGGTCACGATCGGTGGCTATGAAATGACTGTGCCGTTCGTGCGCACGTACGGCATTGTCGCTCCGGGAGATTTCCTCGCGACCATGGCCTCCAGCGGATTCCTAGAGATCTCGCGGCGCGAATCGAACGCGGCGTCTCAACTCGAGGCGACGCCGGGCATGCACGTGTCTGTGACGAAGGTCTGATTCCAAAGACATATCTAGGGACCGCACTTTCCACGCCCGAAATGGATGAACGGAAGATCCTCCTCGTGATCTTCGATGGTCTGGGGGATCGTCCGCTCACCGAGCTCGGACACAAGACGCCCCTCGAATCCACGCCGAAACCGAACCTCGACTGGTTCGCGGCGAACGGGGTGAATGGCCTCGTCGATCCGATCGCCCCGGGCGTCGTCGCCGGGTCCGACACGAGCCACCTCGCGCTGTTCGGATACGATCCGCGGGAGGTCTATACGGGCCGTGGACCGTTCGAGGCCGCGGGCGTCGGCATCGACCTGCAACCGGGCGACGTCGCCTTCCGGGGCAACTTCGCATCGGTCGATGACGATCTTCGGATCACGGACCGCCGCGCGGGCCGGATCCGCGAGGGGACCGAGGATCTCGCAAAGGCCCTCGATGGCCTCCGTCTCGGAAGGATCCGGGCGACCGTCAGGGCGGGCACGGAACATCGGGTGGCCCTCGTCCTCCGAGGACGCGGCCTGTCTCCCAAGGTCTCGGACACGGACCCTCACGAGGTCGGAGCGAAGGTCCTTGATTCGGAGCCGCTCGAGACCGCGGCAAAACCGACAGCGAAGGCCGTGAACGCGTTCACGAAACAGGCCTACAAGCTCTTGAAAGGCCATCCGGTGAATCGCGCCCGTGTCGCGAAGGGCGAGCCGCCCGCGAACATTGTTGTGTTGCGCGGCGCAGGCATCTACCCGAGTCTGGTCCCCATCACGGAGCGAATGCATCTCACCGCGGCGGGCATTGCCGGCGTCGCGTTGATCCGCGGGATGTTCCGCACCGTCGGAATCGACCCGATCGACGTCCCTGGGGCGACGGGCGGGCTCGACACGGACATGATCGCGAAGGCGGACGCGGCCCTCGAGGCCCTCAAGACGTACGACCTGGTCGTGCTCCACGTCAAGGCGACCGACCTGTGCGGCCATGACGGCAAAGCCTCCGAGAAAATTCGCGTGATCGAGCGGATGGACGCGATGATGG
>VBMC01000244.1 GCA_005879015.1 Methanobacteriota archaeon | reverse complement strand
TTCGGTCCGCTCCGCGATCCAGTCGTCCAGGAGGGCAGCGGTCTTCACCTCCGCGAGGAAGAAGTCGTAGTCTTCGATCGGAAACGTAAATTCGGCCTCCTCGATTTTCTGCTCCACCCAGGCATAGTCGCCGCGGCGAAGGTACAGCTTCGGCATGTCGGGCGTGGCACAGATGGACCAGAGGTGGAAGATTGGGTCGTCCCGGGATTTGCGGAGGGCGTCGCGCATCTTGACCGCGCTCAGCGGATCGATGTACAGGTCGCTCGTTCGCTTTCCGAAAAACGTCGCTTTGAGAAACCCGTCGTGGCGATTGATGAATTCCTCCTTTTCCAAGAAGGTGAGGACTTCAACAATCTTACCGCGGATCGAGTCGACATCCCCTTGGAACGCGAAGAATGTGCGATTGAAGAACGCGAACAGCTCTTCTTCCGACCCGGCGTGCCCGGTCGCGACATTCGCAAGAACGTGCATCCTCAGGGCAGGTTCCGAGCCGAGTTTCGATTCAATGGCCTCCGGCGGACTCCGGAAATATTCCTCCATCAGCTCGTCAACGTCGTCGAGTTCCTTGGCGAAGAGGATCGCTTCTCCGTACGGATCGTATCTCGGCCGGCCTGCCCGGCCGCACATCTGTTTCACCTCGAGAACCGGGATCGGCGTGAGACCGTAGTTCACGTCGAACCGGTTCAGATCCCGAATGACGACACGTCGCGCGGGGAGGTCGACGCCCATCGCGAGCGTCGGTGTCGCGACGATGCATCGAAGTCTACCCTTCCGGAACTCTTTCTCGACCCTCCCCCGCTGATCGTTCGTCAGCCCGGCGTGGTGAAACGCGACGCCGCCCTCGATGCACCGCCCGAGTCGCGCCCCCATCGATGTTGCTTCCTCCTGTCCACGAACCAGGGCCTCGGAGACCTTCGCCAGGTGGTCCACGTCCTTCTCGACCAGCTTCTGTCGCACGTCACGCGAAAGGGAACGAGCGAGGGCCTCCGTTGAACGACGCGTGTTCACGAAGATGAGCGCCTGACCTCCTGTTGCCATGATGTCCGTCACGAGCCCCGACAGGTCGTCCTCCTCAACGTCAACTGGTTGAACCGCCCCGTCGACGAAGTGCACGAGACCGTCGAAGTACACGCCTTGTTTCAGGGGAACTGGCCGCCAATCGCTCGTGACGTGCTCCGCCTCGAGCCATTCGGCGAGTTGATTCGAGTTCTGGATTGTCGCGCTCAAGGCGAGAACTTGGGCTTTCGGGTTCACCTGCCGGAGCTTCGCGAGGGTCACCTCGAGGGTCGGTCCCCGATCTGCATCGTTGATGAGATGGACCTCGTCTGCGACGACGACGCTAAGCCTCTGCAGCCAGTTCGTTCGATGGCGCAGTAGACTGTCCGCGCGTTCGGACGTCGCGACCATGACATCGAACTTTTCGAGACTCGGATCGACCGAGTCGTAGTCTCCCATGCTGATTCCGACCTTGATGCCGAGCGGTTCGAATGCCCTGAGCTGATCGTACTTCTCCGTGGCGAGGGCTCGCAGCGGCACGATGTACAGCGCCTTTCCGCCGCGAAGAACGGAGGCGAGGATCGCGAGGTAGGCTACGAGGGACTTACCGCTCGCGGTCGGGATCGCGAGGACGAGGTTCTCGCCGAGGAGGGCCGGGCCGATCGCATCGGCCTGGGGCGGATAGAGCTCCTCGATTCCTTGCGCCTTCAGGATCTCGACAATTCGAGGGTCGAGCCCGAGCTCTGCGACTCGCATCCCTTTTCCGATGAAAATGTCGGTGATAAACCTTCCTGGGAGGAGCCCACGCCTGCCCAGCAGAACCAGTTCAGTGTCGCACGATGACCGTGCGACACGTCCGGCATCGGCCTCCGGACAACGCCGCGAGTGCCCACAATCGGCTGAAGGGGGCGAGGAGTTCTCCTCCGGTCATCGTGGGACCCGGGCCACCCTCCCATCAGAATCCTCCCCAGAGCCAGTTCGTCACCGTGCTCAGCCACCCTTTGTTCCAGGTCCCCTCCGCAGTAAGGAGCCTTAAGTTGAACAGTTTCCGGATCGCTCATGCGGGCCACACTCGAGACATAGGCGCTTTCCTGCTATTCATCCATCGCGGGACTGCGGAGATTCTGCATCGTGTCGCACCCTGATCGCCAAAGGCTTAGGCCTCTCTGTGTCATCGATGAGTCCGTGGAGAGATCGCCCACAAGCCCCGCGGTCGCACGTCCAAAACGAAGCCGCCGGAAGTTGATCGCCCTCCTCGCGGCGATCGCCATTGTCGTCGCCGTGTTCGCGACGTGGCAGATCCTTCGGCCCCGATCGATCGCCGAGGTGCTCTCGATGGAGCATCTGAAGGCCGGAGACAACATCGTGGTGCAAGGAACCATCACATCGATCGCGCAGGACCGGACGGGTCGTGGCACCCGAGTCATCCTCCAGCTCGACGGGGACCAATCCTGTGGGGACGGGGAACCGTGGTCGGGCAGTGTCTTGGGCAATTCCAATCGCCTGCCCATTTCCAGCCCTCCATCGTTCGATTGGCGTCGTGATCGACGCGGTGTCTCAAGTGCGGAACCTGTGGCTCGTGTACAACGGCACCGACGCGGGCGGGTGGAGCCACTACGAGATCCATGGCAAGAACGCGACCGGCTATCAGCCCGACCGGGTCCCTGCCGTCCTCCTCAAGTCTCTTCCATTCAAAGGGGCAGGCAACGTGATCGACTCCGCGAATCATTGGAAGAGCGTGGCCGATCTGTTCTACCTCTCAGTCTCCGCCACCATCGGAGCTGAGTCACTCTCGGGATTTTCGGTGGCCGACCAGATGACGTCGCTCGCGGCGCCCGCTTCCGTGAACGGCAACCTCAGGTTCGTTGACATAGACTCGAACGGGCTCGTCGATGCAGGCGACCGCATCGACATCCACCCGCCAGGGATGGTGACTTCGAACGGATGGGACTCCTACATGATACGGATTGGCAACTGGTCCGCCGGAGCCCCGGCTTATGGCGCGGCCGTACACGTGTTCCTTGTCGGACCCGCAGGGATCCTGGATGCGCTGCCTGGCGGGGCGACGGGTACTGCCTCGTCCATCGGCACGTCGCGGCCCTGAGAGTCGCTTGCGGGTCGCCGCCGAAAAACGGATCCGGGCGACAAGGGCCGTTCATTTACGGGAGGCCCAACAGCGCGAGTAGCCATCGCATCGTCCCGGACCCAAAGCCTTTAGCGGTTCCGTCATTTCAGTCCGCCGATGGTGGACCTCCGGACGGAGATCGCCGGCGTCGCCCTACGGAACCCCACGATGCTTGCGTCCGGATTCCTCGATGAGACGGGCGGTTCGATGGGCCGCGTGTATCAGGCGGGCGCAGGTGCCGTCGTCACGAAGAGCGTCGGTCCGCAGCCCCGCGAAGGGTATCCGAACCCGACGATTGTCGAGCTCGATGGCGGCCTTGTGAATGCGGTCGGCCTGCCGAACCCGGGCGTCATCGAGTACGAGCATGAGATCAAGAGGGCGCACGCCGCGGGCGCGGTCGTGATCGGCTCCGTCTTCGGCAAGGACGCCCAGGAGTACGCGGCCGTCGCGGCGAAGATGTCCACGTACGGCGTGAAGGCAATCGAGTTGAACCTGTCCTGTCCGCACGCGAAAGGCCTCGGGACCGAAATCGCCCAGGACGCCTCCGCGGTCCGGGAGTTCACCCGCACGGTGAAGGACGTCGTCGACGTCCCCGTCTTTCCCAAGCTCTCTCCGAACGTCCAAGACATCGCCACTTTCGCCGTGGCCGCCGAGGAAGGCGGGGCCGACGGGATTGTCGCCATCAACACAATGAAGGCGATGGCGATCACCCCAGAACTGAAGATGCCTTCTCTCGCGAACAAGTACGGCGGTTTGAGTGGTCCCGCCATCCGGTCGATCGGCGTGCGAGCCGTGTACGACATCTGCGAGAAGGTCCACGTCCCCGTGATCGGTGTCGGTGGCGTCGGATCGGGTCGCGACGCCCTAGAATACATCATGGCCGGCGCGAGCGCAGTCCAGATCGGGACCGCGATCCTCTCGCGGGGCCTCGGCGTCTTCGACGAAGTCGTACAGGAAATGGGCGTTCTCCTGGAGGAAGCGGGCTTCAACTCCGTACCTGAGGCGATCGGGGTCGCCCATGCCTAGGATCCAGGTCGTCCCCCTCCTGGAGATCGTCCGGGAGACGCCGACGACGATGACGTATCGCTTCCGAGCGGATCTCGGCGGCCAGCCAGGCCAGTTCCTGATGGTCTGGATTCCGCGATACGACGAGCTCCCCATGGCCCTCTCCTACCTCGGCGCGGTGAAGGGCATCACCGTCCGCGACTATGGCGATGCGACTCGCGCCTTGGCCGCCTTCACCGCCGGAGACCGGATCGGCGTCCGAGGACCGTACGGGAACGTGTTCCGGTTGGAGGGCCAGTCCGTCCTCGCGGTCGGCGGCGGGAGCGGGATGGCCTCCATGATCG
>VBMC01000256.1 GCA_005879015.1 Methanobacteriota archaeon | reverse complement strand
CCAACTATCTGTGCCTGACGAGCGGGTCGGACTTCGGCTGCACGGCGGACCCCGGACCGAACTCGACGACGTGCACGAAGACCGCGTGGGGGGCGACGAACATCGTGGACCGCCTCGAGGCCGCCGGGTTGACGTGGAAGGGTTACATGGAAGACATGCCGAGCAGCTGCTACGCCACCGACAGCGGGAACTACGTCGTCCACCACAATCCCTTCATGTATTACAGCGACGTCGCGAGCGATGCGACGCGTTGCGCACGGGTCGTCCCCGCCGGGCCATCCATCAACTCGGATGCCACCCTGCTCGCCGACCTTGGATCCGAGTCGACGGCATCGAACTTCATGTGGCTCACCCCGAACAAATGCAACGATATGCACAGCTGCTCGATCCATCAGGGTGACACGTACATGTCGGGACTCGTCCCGAAGATCCTGGACAGCACGCTCTTCAAGACGACGCGCGCGGCCCTCTTCGTCACATACGACGAAGGATACGACCAGCCGATCTACACGGTGTGGGCAGGCTCCCCTGCGAAGACGGGCTATCTGTCGTCCTTCGCGTATGACCACTTCTCCTTCCTCTCAACGGTTGAGGCGAATTGGAACCTGGCCTCCCTGACCGCGAACGACCGGGACGCCCCGAACATGGCCGAGTTCTTCATGGGACAACCCTCCCGCGGCGCCTCGACTCAACCGACCGCCCCGTTCCCGCTCGGGATCGTCCTCGGCATCGCAATCCCGGTCGCGGCCGTGGCCATTTTGGTGTTCCTGCTGCTCCGCCGACGGAGCGGCAAGAAGGGCTCGCCGGCGAAACCGGGTGCATCGGAGTCCGGCCCGGCCAAACCGCCGACACGCGGCGACGAAGGCGCGGACGAGGACGAATGGGAGATCTGACGCGGCCCGCGGAGCAACATGGTCCTCCGTTCCCGTCGCGTGTGGGGTGTCCTTGGCGCGATCGCAATCGAACTCGCGGTCGCGCTCGCCGCCGGTATGACCGGTCCCGTTCCCTCCGGTAGCGACGGTCCGCGGGTGCGCGGGGCCGTGGCGGCGGGACTCTACTTCGACTACCTCGTGACCATCGTCATGGAGAACAAGGACCTCTGCGACGTCCTCACGTACTGCGGCGGATTCTCCCCATATCTGACGAACCTCGCGGACACCTGGGGCATCGCCGACGAGGACCGCTACTGCAACGTGAACCCGAGTCTCCCGAACTACCTCTGCCTCACCGGCGGATCCGATTTCGGATGCGCAGGCTACAGCGGCGATCCGAATTCGAACGCGTGCACGACCGCCGCCTGGAACGCGCCGAACATCGTCGATCGCCTGGAGTCGGGCGGCTTGACCTGGAAGGCCTACATGGAGGACATGCCGAGCAACTGCTACGCCCGGGACTCGGGGGAATACGCGGTGCGGCACAATCCGTTCGTCTACTACAACGACATCGCCACGAACGCGAGCCGCTGTG
>VBMC01000255.1 GCA_005879015.1 Methanobacteriota archaeon | reverse complement strand
CTCACCGAGTTATCCCGGGGGAGTCCGCGAGAAGATAATAACCTTATTGTAGTAAGTGCTACTACAGGATTCTGAGGTCGATTTTGAGGCTATTTTGGGCCTCTGATGGGTCCTCCTGCTGGCCGAATGCCGGGCCTAGGAGTGTGGTATTTGCATTTCTGAGACCAGGTCGGCGAGGTCCTCATACCGCCTGGGCGGCACTTTCTCAAACATTGTAGTCGCGTGCGCTCGAGTGCGATCGTCGAGGTCGATCACCTTCCACCCGTGGTCTCGTACGAGTTCCTCACGGGTCGCCGGAAACCGGGCATCGGGGCGCAGGACCTCTTCGAGCGAGGCCCGCCCGGCATCTCCCGATGTTCGGTCTATCTCCCGCAGCTCCACGTCGTCGAACTGGTAGACGTTCGAGGGGCCAGGGCCGAAGAGGCGGCTGTAGACGGCTTCGTCGGCGATGCGAGGGGGCCCTTGAGAGAGGTCCACGACGTCGAGGACCCGATTCTGTTCCATCCCCCGCCGGAGCTCGTGTGGTAATTTCCTCCGACGCGTGCTGCGGGCTTCGAGACCGAGCCGAGGCCCGCCCTCCGCCATCGCGGCCAGCTCTCGGAGGCCAGCGACTTGGGTGGCGTCGAATTGGAGTCCCGGCGGGGTCTCGAGGATGACGAATGGGGAATGGAGGACCCGCGCGATCCTCAGGTCGTGGGCGAAGGCCGCTCGGGCCCGCCCGGAGGCGCGGAGTCGATCGGCATGGGTGATGGCCTGATTCGCCTTGAGCGCGAAGACGAAACCCTCCGGCACCCGCGACCGCCACCGCCGGGCGGTGGCCTCGGGAATCCGACGATAGAACGACACGTTCACCTCGACAAAACGAAAGCCCCGGGCGTACGCCTCGAGGCCGCCCGAAAAGTAGCCCCACCCTCCCGCGCCGACCATCGGGTCCATCATCGGTTCCTCGAGGTCTCGGGCGGCTTAAGACTGCTGCTTGGGGGCCCGCGAAACTGACGGCGGCGACTGCGGTGTTAATGGTAATGTATCTTGGGTGTCATCTGGATGGGTCCATGGCCCGCTTCCGATTCGGCTGCAGCGGATGGGACTATCAAGAGTGGATCGGTCCCTTCTACCGTAATGCGAGCGAATCGAAGCTTCGCGCCTACGCCCGCGTCTTCGACACCGCGGAGATCAATTCGACCTTCTACCGTGCCCCGTCGCCGGGCATGGTCCAAGGCTGGGGCCGCTTCACGCCGGACGAGTTCGTCTTTGCGGCGAAGGTGCCGCAGACGGTCACCCACGATCGGCTCCTAGACGTGGCCGCGGGGGCGGACAAGGAACTCCTCGCATACTGCGACCTGATGCGACCCCTCTTGGACAAGGGAAAGCTCGGGCCCTTGCTCCTTCAGCTCCCTCCGCGCCTGCGGTTCGATGAGACAGTGATCCACCGTTTCCTCGACGTCCTCCCGCGGAACTTCACGTTCGCGCTCGAGCCGCGCAACAAATCGTGGATGACGATGGAGGCGTTCGATCTGCTCCGGTCGACCGGCGTCGCGTACACGATCGTGGACGAGCCGCTCCTCCCCCCGACCTGCATGTGACGTCTCCGGCCGCGTACCTGCGCTGGCACGGTCACGGGACGGACCCCTGGTACAACTACCACTATTCTGAAGAGGAACTGAAGACGTGGGTCCCGCGGGTCCAGCAAGTGGCCTCCCAGTCGGAGACCGTCTACGGATTCTTCAACAACCATTTCCACGGCTACGCGCCCGAGAATTGCATCCAGATCCTGCGGATGCTCGGGGTGCAGACCCAAGACCAAGCGCGTGCTCTCCAGCGGATCGAAGGGTTCCGAAAGCAGGCCACCCACGCGGACGTCCGGCTGAAGGCTCTCACCCTCGAGGATTTCGGCGCGGACGTCCCGAAGGACGCGCTCGTGGATGCGGCCCTCGGTCGCCTCATGGATCCGAACCGGCTCGAGAGGGCGAAGCGGATTGATTCGAAGGACGTGGAGGTGACGAGGGACGGCGAACTGATCCTCGCCCGGGTCAAGGAATACCGGGTCGAACTCGATCCGATGTCAAAGGCGATTGTTCACGACTGCGAGGATTGGGGCAAGTTATCCGGGCGGAAGGACTTTTGCAAGCATGTCGGGAAGTTCTTCCTCAGCCTCCCGAAGGAAGAGGCCCTCACTCGCCTGAATGCGATTGCGGCGGACCGAGACGCGTGGACCTTTTCGACCCCGTCCGCCTAGATGACCCGGGTGAGTCTCCCCCATCCGAAGACCGGCGCAAAGGTTAACGGCCGGCGTTGGCGTGGACGCAGCGTGGGCGTGCTCCTCACACCGATTACGGTCCGCCATCCAACGACCCTCGAGGCGCTTCATGGCCGCTCGATCGCGATCGACGGCAATCTCGAATTGTATCAGTTTCTCTCGATCATGCGCACCCGCGATGGGACGCCCTTGCAGGATTCCCAGGGTCGGATTACCTCGCACCTCAACGGCCTGGTGTTTCGCACGACGCGCCTCATCGCCGATTACAAAATTCATCCCGTGTTCGTGTTCGACGGCCCTCCCCCGGAGCTGAAATGGGCGGAGATCCGCAAGCGACGCGAGGTCCGCGAGAAGTCGCAGCGGGAGTATCAGGTCGCCGTCGCTTCGGGAGACACCTCGACGGCGTCCCCTGGATTCAAGCCCCGAGCGAAGGGGAGGCGCAGGCGGCGTTCCTCGCGCGGCGCGGAGACGTGTGGGCCGCGGGCTCGAAGGATTACGACTCCCTCCTGTTCGGCGCCCCTCGGATGGTCCGATTCCTGGCCGTCAGCTCGACCGAATTCCTTCCCAGTCAAGGACGGTCCCGATACGTGGCGCCGGAAGTCCTCGACCTGGAAGAGAACCTCGCGCACCTCGGCCTCACCCGAGATCAGCTGATCGACGTCGCGATTCTCGTGGGTACGGACTTCAACGATGGCGTGAAGGGAATCGGACCGAAGACCGCTCTGAAACGGATCAAGGACTGGGGTTCTCTCGATCGCGCGTCTGCCGAGGTTCGCAGGCAGCTGCCCGATCACCTCGAAGCGATTCGGGCCTTCTTCCGGGAACCTCCGGTAGTCGAGCCGGGGGATCTGGCCCCGCGTCCCGTGGATGCCGGCGGGGTCCAGCGTTTCCTTTGCGCCGAGCGAGATTTTGCCGCTGCGCGCGTACAATCCGTCCTCGACCGATTGCGCGCTGCTCGGCCTTCCACGCGCCGACTCGAGGATTTCGCGTGAGTCGGACGAGCGTCGAACCCCGTCCTCGAAACGGTTAATTATCCAGACTCGGATGTCCGCGCGTCCTAATACTGGAATTCTCGCAGAGGACGGAGGAGAGGACTTTGGAGGAAAAGCCCGCGGAGAAGAAGCCTGCGAACCGAAAGATGCTCTATGCCGTGGTGGCAGTGATCGTCGTGGCGATTATCGTCATTGGCGCCGCCGCCGTCATCCTGACGGCCCCGCCGAAGAAGTACCAGATCGAGCTGTGGTTCAACAGCAGCGGCCATTACGGGGACACGGAGAACAACCTGGCGACCGTCCTGAAGAACAGCATCGAGTCGTGCGGGAAAGTCCAAGTCACCCTGAAGTCCGAGATCTGGGCGAACTATCGGCAGGACCGGAACCAGGGGAAGTTGCCGTTCTTCCTGCTGGGATGGTACCCAGACTACAGCGATACGGACGACTATGTCGCGCCGTTCCTGGCGAGCTCCGGTTCGCCAAGCTTCGGATCCTTCTACAGCAACGCGAGCGTTGACCAATGGGTCCTTCAGGAGCAGAGCTCGACGAGCGCCACCGTCCGGGCGGACGCGTTCACCAAGCTGCAGAACCAGTTGGCGAAGGATGTGCCATACATCCCCTTGTTCTCCGGGTACTCCGAGACGGCCTACGTCAGCGGGATGAAGAACGTGACGCTCCACCCAATCATGTTCAAGTTGTTCATCATCAGCAAGCCGAACTCGGCCGAGTTCAACATGTCTACGACGGACAGCATCACCTCCCTCGACCCTGCGCTCGCCTATGACTACTTCTCAATCGAGCTCGTGAACCAGATCTTCGATACGCTCGTCACCTA
>VBMC01000254.1 GCA_005879015.1 Methanobacteriota archaeon | reverse complement strand
TCGGTGACCCTTCGGGAATTCACGCCGGACGGCGTCCGGATCTCGTACAATCTGCAGGGAAAAATCAGAGGGCAATACGACGCCGATCACATGGAGACCGTCGAGGCGATCTTCAAACAGGATGGCACGTACGAGTTCGAATCGCTCGGCATGGACCAGACGGTCGACGGCGACATACTCCTGATCAAGGGCAAGGGCACCGGGAGGCAGCTCAGCCCGACCTCGGTCCAGGCGGAGGGCGTTGCGACGTTCATGACCCAGTCGAAGAACTTGGGATGGCTGAATTCCGCAAAGGCTCGCTTCGAAGGGACGTACACCACGACGACGGGCGAGTTCATCGCGAAAGTCTTCGCTCAGAAGTAGGCCGCGGGTCGTACATCCACGCTTCCAGCGAAGGCGCGAACCAGCGGGACGATCCCCTTTGGATAGGGACACCCAACGCGGTGGGAGCGAGAGTGCCTACCTCGGTGGCGGAGGAGGCTGGACCAGCCTCCTCCTCCGCCGCGTCCACCAAACGAAGGCGACAGCACCGAGGACGACGAACGCTAGTAGCATGAAGGGCCACACGCTCGAGAGAAGGGAAGGACTTGCGGCGACCGGTGCCCCCGGAGGACCCGGTTGTACGACGATGTCCCGATACGCGATCGACGTGAAGGACTCGTTGTCCGTGACCGTCAGGCTGACGTTGTACGTGCCCGCCATTGTGTAGGAGTGGGGTGTGACTTGGCCGCTCCCCAAGGTCAAATCTCCGAAATTCCATGCGAACGCAGTGATTTGCCCGTCCGGATCGGTCGAGGCCGACGCGTCGAAAGTCACCGTCGCCCCCACGATGGTCGGGTTCGGGGCCGCGGTGAATGAGGCGACCGGCGGTTGACCGGAATCCCAGTAGCGGTAAATCGTCGAGGGCGTCGTGAACCAGATCGCCCCGTCCGGACCAACCTCTACGTCGAGAATCATGTCCGGCGCGACCCAGATCGGCGTGTCCGATGCGACGCTATCGTAATTCGGCGGGACCAAATGCAACCGGTGGAAGGTCCGATAGTTGCAGTCGCCCATGAACAGGTCGCCCCGGAAGGCGGGGAAGTATGGCCCTCCATAGATCGCGGCGTTCGTCGGGCAAATCGTCGTCGCCCACCACTTGATCGGAAGCACAGGATTCGGGCCGTCCTGGTTGGTGTTGTTCGGGGCCGGAGGCGGGGTCGCGCAAGTCTGGTTGAGCCCCCACCCGAAATTCCGACGCGACCCGGTGAGGTTCGGTAGCAAGTTCACCTCGTCATTGCAGTTCGGCCCGTTCTCCGTCACGTAGGGACGGCCCGTCACTGGGTGGAAGGCCAAACCGAACATGTTCCGGTGTCCGTACGTGTATACGTACGGATTCCAGCTCGCGTTCCCATAGAACGGATTGTCTGACGGCGGCGTCCCGTCCGAGTTCATCCGGAGTACTTTCCCCATGGGGCTGAGCGGGTCCTGGGCCAGAGCGATATTCGCATTCTCGCCGACGACCGCGTACAGCTTCTTGTCCGGACCGAACGCGATCACGCCTCCGTTGTGGTTCAACGCGCCGCTGAGCGGGGGCAGCCTCAGAATCTCGGAGTATGAGACTGACATGTTCCCACTCGCGAGGATCCGGAGGATGCGATTGTAGGTCGTGCCGCTCGTCGTGTTCATGAAGGTCTGGTACGCGTACACGTACGGAGTCAAAGGAAAGCCGGGATCGAGGGCGAGGCCGAGGAGACCCCGCTCCCCCGACGAGTCCGTGCCCGGCAACGTGATGAACGGGTTCGCGAGGGGTATACCGTTCTCGATGATCCGAATACTCCCGGTGTTCCGTTCATTGTAGAAGATCCGGCCGTCGGATGCGAAACCGAGGGCGATGGGCCAGTTCAGTCCTGTCCTGTATACCGCAATCTGACCCCTCGCGGCCACGGGCGGAGTCGGAAGGAGGATCGCGAGGGAGCCCACCACAATGAGGAGAGCGAGTCCGATTGAAAGGGCGCGTCGCACGGCAACGGAGGAAGGGTATGCTTCGCTTGAGGATGTTGGTGCGGGAATCACGGAGAGCCATTCGATGAATGTCACAATCCCGTGAGGAGGGGCCGGTCACCTCCCCTTATCCGCCGTGTGCATTGCG
>VBMC01000144.1 GCA_005879015.1 Methanobacteriota archaeon | reverse complement strand
TTTGAGGTCCCCCCGTTTTCTTTCGAGGAATCGGTACACGGTTTTGTGCTCGCTGCCCCGGAGGAGCATGATGATCGCGTCCCGGGCGATGACCATTTCGAAGGGGCCTCCGATCAGGGCGACGGTGTGTCCCCACACGCTCACGTCGACGCCGGTTAGCTCCTCAATGATGCGACGAGTCTTCCCCCGCGTCCCGATCAGTCGGGCCCGAATCTGAGCGACCCGGTTCCTCGAATGGGCGAAGTCCTTGATGTCGAGGACCTCCAGGTACGCGTCTTCGTCGAGGAGGCGGAATGCGCGGTCCTCCGAAAAGCCGCGAGCCATCGCCTGGACGATGTCGCGGGCTTTCAGGGCCAGCACCGGATCCGACGCGCCGGTCTCGTCGATCGTCACCTCGCCGCTCACAGAGTCAACCGCGATCCGTGTCCCGGTCGACTGCTGGAGCCGCTGCTTCGTCACGCCCTCCGGGCCAATGAGGACGCCAAGCCGTTCCGCAGGAATTCGAGCGTACAACATGTCAGTCCCGCAGGATCGCCTGCTCGAGGGAAGCCGGGGTGGTGTCGACGCGCAGGCGTTTGAAGAACCGAGCAATGTTCGCGACATCCCGACGAAACCATTCCTCCGCATGGGGATGATCCAAGGGCACCGCCTGACCGACGTCGATCACGACGACGCGGTCCTGCCACCAGAGGAGATTGTATTCGCTCATGTCCGCGTGGACGAGCTGCGACTTCCGGATTGCCTGCAAGTTCGCGACGACGTCCTGGTATACGGCCGCGGGCGATTCCAACGCGACTTCGCGGAGAGAAGGAGCGGGCGTGCTCTCGTCTCCGATATATGCCATGACCAACACGTTGTCGAGGACCCGTTCCGGGGTCGGGACGCGAACGCCGGCATCCTCCATCCGCACCAGGTTCTTGTATTCTTTCTGGGCCCACGCGAAAATCGTCGGCTTCGTCGCCCGTTTCACGCGTTTGAACCGGGGATCGCCTTCGATGTACAGGGCGATGTTCCGGAAGGTCGCCGTGTTGATGCGATAAATCTTGAGGGCCTTCGCGAGGCCTGCGGCGTCCGTCGCGTGGAAGACGTTCGCCTCCTTCCCCGTGCTCACGGGATAGTCCAAGGTCGAAATCACCCCGTCGCTGATCAGGGACGCGATGGTCAGGAGCGCGGCGTGGTCGAAGACCTGGTCGTACGTCTTGCGGGTCGCCGAGTCCTTTTGCTTCGTCCGGAGGGCGTCGACCTGAGTTTCGAGATGCCTCATTTGTCGGTCGTCGAACATCGATGCGAAAACGAACGACCGGGTCGACTAAGAGCTTTGTGGGCGTTAGAAGACGTTGATCGATTTCGGGATGAGACCGCGGCGGCTCATGTAGCCCGCCTCGGTCCTCATGTAGCGGTGCTTGATGTCGCACTTCTCGTCTTGGAACTGCCAGACCTTGACGACGAGGAGGTCGCCCTCGCGGATCCACATCCGTTTCTTCAGTTTGCCCGGGATTCGACCGAGTCGACTCTTGCCGTCCGCGCACATCACGCGGATCCGGGACGCCCCGAGAAGTTGATCCGCGATAGCGAGGATTTCGCCGTCTTTCGTGCGCGGCATCCGGACTCGGACGACCTCTTCTTCGGCCACTCCCGTGTCGATGGGGACGGATGGCTTAAACGTTTGCGGGTCCGCTCACTCCGGGAGATCGACGGCGTCGGGAACGAGGGTCCGGTCTTCCATGCGCGTCTCCCCTACGGGGGCATACGGGAAGGGAACCGGCGGTGTCTCGAAGAAGGTTGGACTCACGATGTCGACGCCCTCCGGAAGAGCGTATTGCTGATCGTCCACGTAGCCGAACCAGTACACGACCGCACCGTCGCCGAACAGGTCGCTGTATGGCTGCAGCTGCTTCTTGATGTGTCGTCGAATCTCGTACGGATCGCCGAACGTCGCCTTCGACTCGATCCAATACTTCCGCGAGCCGTTCATCTCGAGCGGCTTGTGCATCAGGATATCCGGCGTCTTGTCGTACTTCGCTCGGAGGTCCTTCTCCGTCTCGTACTGGAGACCGCGTGCATTGAGCCAGGTGGAAAGCTTCGCCTCGCCCCACCGACCGCGGGCGTACTGACGGGCGGTCCCCTCGGGAGAGTAGACGATGTCCGCGCGGTTCACTTCCTCGAGCTCCCGTCGCAGGCGCTTGTCCTTGATGCCGTTGATGTCGTTGATCATCTTCCAGAAGTTCTTGCGGGAGATCCTCCGCTGCTCCAGCACCATCAGGGCGGTGAGGATCGGCGGAAAGTCGAACCTTCGGGCGATCTCTAGGAGGCTCGTCCCGTTCTGCCACATGAAGGCGAGCCGCCGCGCCTGGGCCTTCACCCGATAGAACTTCTTCGTCGTGTCGCGGACGATCCGTTGCGTGTAGACGACGAGGAGAAGCTCTTTATCATAACCGAAGTTCTCCGCTAGGAAGTCGATGTCCTGGACCGTCCCGAGTTTTCGGTAAAGGTCCTGGTACTCACCTAATTTCATCGATAAGGCCACTAAACCACACTGAAGAGATGAAAGGAACTGACGGCACCAACAAAATAGCGTACTTAAAGGTTTGCGGGTGAGGCGCGGGAACGCGAACACGACGATGGGATGGCGGACCGCGAGCGGCGCCTCCCGCCACCTGTACCTGCGGTCCCCGCGAATGGCTAAATAGGTCGGCATTCGTCGCATCCCTAGGTGCCGACGGACATCTCCAAGATCATCAGTGATGCCGCCTATCAGGCCTACGAACGCCGGCTCCTGCATCAGGTTAAACAGGCCCCCGTGCCACATCATGTGGCGATCATCATGGATGGGAATCGTCGGTTCGCTCGGGAGATCGGCCTCGGGAACGTCCTCGATGGACACGTGAAAGGCCGAGACAAACTTGAGGAGGTGCTCGAGTGGTGCCTCGAAGTCGGCGTCCGCATCCTGACCGTGTTCGCCTTCTCGACGGAGAACATCCGGCGAGCGAACGAGGAGGTCCAGCACTTGATGCACCTCTTCGCGGAGAATTTCCGTCGGGTCGGAGACGACGAGCGGGTCCACCGCCACAAGATCCGGGTCAGCGTGTTCGGGAACCGGGAACTCCTGCCGCCCGAGGTGATCGAGGCGATCGAGTATGCCGAAGGTCGGACCGAACAATACGACCAATACCGTTTCAACGTGGCCGTGGCCTACGGCGGACGGGAGGAAATCCTGCGGGCGATCCGCGACGTGGTCCTGGACGCCCAGGCCGGCAAGGTGGACCCGGACGACGTGGATGAGAAGTTCTTCTCGAAACGCCTTTACACGGCGGACCTGCCGGATCCGGACCTCGTCCTGCGGACGAGCGGGGAGGAGCGGATCTCGAACTTCTTGCTGTGGCAGCTCGCTTACTCGGAGTTGTACTTTGTCGACGTCTACTGGCCCGGCTTCCGGAAGATCGACTTCCTCCGAGCCCTTCGATCGTACCAGATGCGCCAACGACGATACGGAGAATAGGCGTCACCGGAGCCCTTAAGTCTCGTCGCCAGTTTGCGCGGCCCCATGAAGGGCGAGGTCGTCTTCTACCGCCTCTTCGACGTGGGTGCGTCGGTGGACCTGGACGAGATCCAGAAGACGATCGACATGCCCTTCCTCTCGGGCCGGTTCCCAACCGAGAGGGCCGCGCCCCGGTACGCCCGATTCGCACAGCCGCTGCTTGTCTTCGTAGATGAGCGGAGACTGGCGACGAACCTCGGGCCGCTCACCGCCTCGATCGCGGTGAAACTCTATGGAGTCGGAGCGCTCGCGGTCGTCGTGCGAGTCCCCTTCCAGGCGGCGGGCCTCCGCGACCTGCGCCCCTTCGCGAGCCTGAAGATTAAGGACGCCAGCCGGGAGGAGAACCTGGACGGATACTGCGGCCGTCTCGCCGAGCGAATCATCGAAGACCTGGTTCCGTTCCTCCACGACGCGTACGAGACGAAAGTCGACCCGGAACCCTATACGGTGTATTGCATCTCGGTCAGCGAAACGCCGGTCCGCGAATTCACCACAACCTGGCGACGGGAGGTCACCGCCCTCCTCGCGAACGACCCGCGACCCGAGGCGATCAGCGACGAGGAGGTCGAAGACACGTGGCGGAACTGGTTCTCCTACTACCAGGACGACCTCGTCGTCCTCGAATGGGACGCGGCGCTCATCGTCGAGCCAAGCGCGACGTACGAGGACACCTTGACCGTCTTCGAGCTGGCGAACCTTCAGTTGCTTGAGCTGCGAACCTACGATGCCTTCCTAGACAAGGTCGTCGACAAGGCCTACGACGACCTCGAGGACCTGTTCGCCCGGAGCTCGTTCCTCCGGAGCGGACACGACACGGTGAAGGAACTTGCCGAAATTCGGATGGACCTCGCGGAAGCCACTTTCCAGGTCGACAACATCTCCAAGCTGTGGGGAGACTGGTTCCTGGGGAAGGTCTATCGGGCGTGCGTGCGGAAGTTCGAGCTCGACTCCTGGCGGAAGATCGTCGAGGAGAAGATGAAGGACCTCAGCGAGATTTACGAAGTCGCGCAGGCCGAGCTCGAAGCGCGTCGACTCCTCATCCTCGAATTCCTCGTCGTCTTGCTGTTCGTCGTCGATGTCGTCCTCATCGCCTTTCGCGGTTGAATTCTTCCCCGGCCGCGGCGGACGGTCGCCACGGCGGTTCGCGGGCTCAGGCCGCCGCCAGCGGCGTGGAAATTCCGATGGCCTCGTACACCCGATCGATCGACGCTCGGGCCGCTGCCTCCTCGTCCGTCTTGACGAGAATCTTGCCGCTTTCGTACACGGTGAGCTCGGGTTCGCCGTCGAGGATCAACATCACTTTCATGTCGCTGACGACCCAGCCCTTCAGACGAAGTCGCTCGGCCGCCGCACCGAGATCGACGCGTCTCGCCTGCTTCAACGTCGAGATGAAGGCCGTCGCGGTGCGGCACGGTTTCAGCAGGTAGTACGTCATGCGGCCGTCCTCATTCCAGCGGGGACGCGACGAGCGGGTCCGTCCGCCTTGAACCTTTCCGCTACCACGCCCCTCAGGCTAGAGGCGACCAGCCGATCCAGATCGAGCTTGGCTTCTTCGCCATGGATCTGATCCAGGCGCGCGTGGGTCGACGGCCGGGGCGGTCCGAGCAGATCACAGATCTCGGGTCCCTTGGAGACCTCGTACGTGCCGATCTCCTTCGCCCGATCCACGATCTCCTGTTTGTCAAACCCGATCAACGGCCTCAGGACCGGACGGCGCGCGATCGCATCAATCGCCCGTAGGCTCGCGAGGGTCTGGCTCGACACCTGTCCGAGGTTCTCGCCGGTCACGAGGACCTCGGCCCCCTCCCGATCTCCGATCGCGTCCGCGAGCCGGATCATGAGGCGTTTCGTGAGGATGAAGTAGAACCGCCGATTCGCGGCGTGCGCGACTTCCGCAAAGGCCTCTCCCACCCGAACGACGTACAAGGACCCGATTTCGAGAAGGTCGCACAAAGTCCGGGCCTTGACGGCTGCCGCGCCATCCGTGATCGGCTCCAACGAGAAGTGTGCGGCGACGATCCCGAGCCCCTGGCGCGACATCAGGTGGCCCGCGACCGGACTGTCGAAGCCCCCGCTCAGGAGCAAAATTCCTTTTCGCGCCATGTCAGACCCCGACGTACTTGGCGTAGACCGCGCGGGCCTCGGTCTCATCCTTCACGCCTCGAATCAAGGCCCGCCCATCGGGGAAGATCGTGAGCCGCCGACCCTCGACGTCGGCGACGAGGACGCCGCCGGCCCGACGGGCGGTGCCGAGCGGTTCCAGTCGACGACCCAAACCTTCGAGGTCAATCGCGCCCGTGTGGATCGGATCGAGGGAGATCGTGTCGCTCCCGCACAGGGACGCCAGCACCTGGCTCCGTCGGACCCCCAGGTACTCTCGCTCTCCACGAACGCAGACGGGACAGTCAGAGCGACGGGTCAGGTGGATCTTCTGGATTTCCGGACTCCAGCCGTCCACGAGGAGGAGGTCGCCGGAAGGAGCCTTCCCGACCAACAGGCGGAGGGCTTCGCCCGCCTGGATTGCTCCCACCTGGGAGGCCACCGCGTTGAAAATGCCGGCGGTCTCACAGGTCGGCAGGCTTCCCGGCGCGGGCGTGGTCGGGTTGAAGCAACGAAAGCACGCCGTGTCGGGAGTGCGGATCGAGAACACCATGCCGTACGTGGCGATCGCGCCTCCGTAGACGAACGGAATGACGAGGTCCGTCGCGGCTTCGTTCAAAAGGAACCGCGTCTCGAGGTTGTCCGTCCCGTCCACGACGAGGTCGGCGTCCTGGAGGATGTCCTTCGCGGTGGCAGAATGAACGTCTCTCGGGACGGCGTCGATTTGCACGTCCGAGTTGACCTGACGCAGACGTTCCGCCGCGGCTTCGGCTTTCGGCTTGTCCACGTCCGCCTCCGAATACAAGGTTTGGCGTTGCAGGTTCACGACTTCCACGACGTCTCGGTCGACGAGGTGCATGCGACCGACCCCCGCCCGCACCAGGAGATCGGAGGAGACACTTCCGAGGGCACCGAGACCCACGACCACCACTTTGGCCTCGCGGAGGGCCCGCTGGCCCTTTGCACCGATTTCGGGGAGCACCGCCTGGCGGCGGTAGCGCTCGGGACCTGCCACGGCCGGCTAATGAAGGGACGGCTTATGGCCTTTGTCCAGCCTCTGCGGGGCGCGTCACGACGGGAACACGAACGACAGGCGGAGTCCGGCACGGACCTCCGCGACTTCGACCCGAACATCCTCGCCCCGGGCGGCGCGGACGATCAAACCTGCGATCGATTGCATCTCGTCCTCGGTCGCTCCCATCCTCGTGACCTCGCTCGTCCCGATTCGCCCGACAGCGTCGACGATCAGATTGTTCGCTTCAAGCCGATCCGCGAACTGCGCCGGGGTCAGGCCCCATGCGTCCTGGAGGGCGATCGGGTCCACGTGAATTTGATGACACCGGGAATATCCGAGGGACGCGAACTTCACCGGGAATCCCCACAGGTCCAGTTGTTTCCCGAGGGCCTTCGAGTTGGCAACCACTTGCTTTGCATAGGCCCCGCCGAACTCCTTCATCTCGAGGAAAACCTGCGCGGTCGAGGCAATCCGATTCCAGTGCGCGTTATCCTGGATTCGCCAGAGGAACGTTTGCATCGCGCGGTCGAACAGGTCCTTCCGGTTGGAGAGGAAGAGACCACCTTGCGGGCCGGGGAATGACTTGTGCGTGCTGGCACTGAGCGCATCGACTCCCTCCATCATGGGCCTTTGAAATTCACCGCCGGCAACCAAACCGAGCACATGGGATGCGTCGTACCCGAGAATCGTTCCAACATCGTCGCAGGCGCCACGGAGCCAGCGTAGGTTGTACGGGAACAGGATCAGGCTCGCGCCGACGAGCACGAGTCGCGGCTTCGTCTCGATGATCGCGTCCGCGGCGGCCTTCGCATCCACGTTCCACGTGCGTTCGTCAAATGGGAGGAAGTCCACCGTGAGACCGAGGTACTCCGGCAGGTAGCCCGGCATATAGCCGTCGTATCCGCCGTGGGCCGAGGAGACGACCAAGATGCGGTCGCCCCGTTTGCAACAGGCCTGCAGCAACATGAACCCTGCGAGGTGACCGGAGAGAGGCTTGAGCGATGCAAATGCGGATCGGAACAGGTCGCGGGCATATCGTTCCGACAACGCCTCCATCGCGTCCGTATGTTTCGTGCCTCGATATGCGTTCTTCAATCCCGTCAAACCGGGGACCAAGTCTTCGGGGAGCGTGTACCGATGCGCGAAGTCCGTGCTGAGGAGCGACCGCGCCTCCGCGCTCATCACGTTTTCCGATGCTTGGAGATTGATCGCCTCGCGAAGCCGCCAATCCTCATGCGCTTTCACAAGGTCGCGGAGCTCGACCACGCGAAGGGATAGCCAGGGGGAATATAAACCACGGACGCCAGAGCGGAGAGTCCCTTCAGTTGTAGAGGTTGAATTCGTCCTTCTCGGGGACCGTGTCCCAGTCCTCGTCCCCTTCCTCGAAGACCGCGTTGAACAAGGCGCTCACGACCTCGCGGAGCTGCTGAATTTCCGTGCGAAGACGCGTCAGTTCTCGCATGAGTTCTTCGTTCGACGGAGGCATCAAAACCTCGTTGCGCTGCTATCACGGGGTAGGTTCTTATCTTTTTGCCTTCGATTCTTGATGCTAATTCTCGGAACGCAATCATCAGGAATTTTTTGCCGCAAATCAGCGACGCCGACCGCGATCCCGATCCCTTCCGCCTCCCCGTGGACTTCGACCGTCGCGGTCCCGACCACCGCCGCCCCGATCGCGGAACCGATCACGGCCGCCTCCTCGCCCGCCGCGATCTCGCCCGCCGCGGTCGGCGCCCTCGCCGCGACCTCCGCGGTGTTTTTCAGGAATCGTCCCACCGCCGAGTTCACTCGCGGGAACGAAGAGCCGAAGGTCCGCATAGTCCGCTGCGAGCTTTCTCTGTTCGGTCCTTTCGTCGCGAGGACAGTACAGGTCGCGATCCCGGAGTTCGAGCGGCCCACGACAGACGGAGCAAACGGCCTTCACGACACCCAAGTCCGACTCGGCGGTCGTCAACTGGACCGATGGCTTAACCTGAACCACCTTAGCGCGAATGACGTCTCCCAAATGGAATTTGTCGTGGATGTCTTCGGTATAGTCCTCGGATACATTCGAAATGTGGATCGTCCCTTCCGACTCACCACTGATCTGACGCGCCCGACCGTGGATGGCGAGGATGGTTGCCGTCGCCATCATGCCGCGGATGTCGTCGATGACCCCGTACACGATGTCCCCGACCCGCAGTTCGGCCGGCGGATTGAAAGCCCGCACGCGCGCCACATGATTCCCCGGATCAAGGACGAGGACGCCGGGCGTCGCCGCGAACACGAGACCGTTCTTCTCGTAAGTACCCTCACCAGGTTCGAACTCCTCCGCCGTCGCGATCTCATCGCCTGGCAGGACCATCTTGGCGTCCATTCGGCCTGTTCCACTCCTTCTATCCGCACGAAGAACGGACCTCGGTATTTAGCCCTTCGCCACCTCGACGCGATAGAGGAGGACCTCTTGCGCCCGAACGTCTCGCCGATGGAACGAAAACAAATGCGGAATCGGGAACCTATATTCGAGTCGGTCGGTGATGCGGCTTCCCGTCGTCTCGATCCTCCGCCTCACGAACGGCTCGGACGGCGCATTCAGAAACGTATACACCACCTTTCCCAAGTCCATCGCGGCATCGATGAACGGACGGTCCGCATGATGGGTTTGGGCGCCAAACGGGGGATTCATCAGCACCGTGTCGAACGGTTCGTGCACGCTGCTTACGTCGGCGACATCCCACTCGACCTCGACTTCCGAGTGTTCGGCGTTGCGGCGGGACACTTCGATGGATTCGAGATCCGCGTCAACGCCCAGAACGCGGGCCGCCCCCGACAGTTTCGCGGCGATCGCGAGGACGCCGTTCCCGCAGCCCAAGTCTACGACGGAGCGACCTGCGATGTCGCCGCGCCCGAGAGCAAATTGGATCACCTCCGCCGCGATCGCGGCGGGCGTCGGATATTGTTCCGTCGATGGAGACGGACTCTTCACCGGCTCCAACGACTGCAGAATTCGCTCCAGCTGCACCTT
>VBMC01000253.1 GCA_005879015.1 Methanobacteriota archaeon | reverse complement strand
GGCTCGACGAGGAAGGCCTCGTCCTGGAGCCGCAGAAGTTCCTGGATCGCGGACGCGAGCAGGCCCGCGTCCTGGACCGATTCCGGCACGAGACCTTGAACCCAGAAGAGCGGCTCGGGGACCTCCGAGCCCAAGTGGCCGCGAACGAACTCGGCGCGCGTCGATTCGCGGAGCTCGCCGCGAAACGGGGTCCCTCCAGGCTGCGGTCGCAGGCCAACGAACTGCTCGACTACGCCGAGCGGCGAGTCCGGGCCGCGGTCCGAAACCTCTCGCGGGGAACGTGGAGGGCGGAGGATTTCCTAGAGTCCGCGGGTTCCCAAAGTCCGAAGCCCATCCGCATCTGCGCCGAAGTCACGATCGGGGGCTCGGGCGTCACCGTCGATTTCCAAGGGACCGATCGCCAGGTGGCGGGGAACGTGAACGCTCCGTTCGCCGTGACCCTCAGCGCGACGTACTACGTCGTCCGGTGCATCACGGATCCGGACGCGCCGCGAAACGCGGGAGCCTTCCGGCCCGTGCGGGTGCTCGCGGACGCAGGCCTCGTGGTCCATCCGCGTCCTCCCGCCGCGGTCGCCGCCGGAAACGTGGAGACCTCCCAACGCATCGTCGACGTCCTGTTCCTCGCGCTCGCCGTTCCCCTCCGGGATCGCGTGCCCGCGCAGAGCCAGGGGACGATGAACAACCTGACGCTCGGGGCCTCCCGTCCACGGCCCTTCTCCTACTACGAGACGATCGCGGGCGGGGAAGGGGCACTCCCATATCGGCGGGGGATGTCCGGCGTGCACACCCACATGACGAACACGCGCAACACCCCGATCGAAGCCCTCGAGCTGGCCGCACCGCTCCGCGTCGAGGAGTACCGACTCATCCCGAACAGCGGCGGGCGAGGTCGATTCCCGGGCGGGGACGGGGTCCGGAGGTCCCTCCGATTTCTTGGCCAGACCGGGACCGCCTCCATTCTTTCCGAGAGGCGCGCCTTGCGGCCGAAAGGCCTTGCCGGCGGGGAGGACGGTCGACCAGGTCGGAACCTCCTCCGGAGGGGCAAGCGTCAACGGATCCTTCCGGCGAAAGTGACGTTCGAGCTTCGACGCGACGACCTCGTCGTGATCGAGACGCCGGGTGGAGGCGGTTGGGGTCCCGCCGAGACGCGGCGGCACTGACCGTAGGCTACGTGCATCGACGAGGTTGAGGCCGCTCGCCTGGCGTGCGCCGTCGTGGATGTCGCGGTCCTCGTCGTCGCATTCCTCGTCCTGATCTTCCTCGGCGTCGTCGTCGGCAGCGTCACGGGACTTTCGCCGGGACTCCACGTCAACAACGTGGCCGCCCTGCTCCTGGCGACTCGAGGCGCCTGGATCGGATTCCTCGCAATCTTGATACCCGGGTCGGCAGCCGATCCCGTGCTAAGCGGGACGTTGCTCTCCTGCTTCCTCGTCGCGACCGCGGCCAGCCACTCGGTGTTCAACTTCATCCCCAGCGTGTTCCTCGGGGCGCCGACGGAAGATACGGCCCTCGCCACACTCCCGGGCCATCGCCTGCTCCTGGCGGGGAACGGGGCGAAGGCGGTGGCGTTGGCGGCCCGAGGCGCCGTGCTCGGGACCGCGTTCGCGGTCTTCTTGGTCGTCCCCCTGCGGTTCCTCCTGAGCGATCCGATCGAGTTGGCGGAGCGTTTCCGCCCGTGGACGGCCGTCTTCCTCCTCGGCCTCCTAGGTGCGATCCTCGCGACCGAGTATCGGGGTCGCCATCCCATCCGAAGGGTCCTCCGCGCGGCCTGGGTGCATGCTCTCGCCGCCACGGTGGGGATCGTGACCTTGCGTGGAGCGCTTCCGCTGGACCCGCTCACGATCCTGTTTCCTCTCTTCTCGGGACTTTTCGGACTCCCGACGTTGATCGTCACGTTGCGAGGTCCTCCGGGTCGGATCCCCCATCAACGACTCGAATCCCTTCGCGCGTTCTCGCGGGCGGATGCCCGCTGTGCCCTGCGGGGGACGGCGGCCGGCGCGGCCGTGTCCTGGCTCCCCGGACTCAGCGGCGGGGCCGCCGCGACCCTGGCGTCCGTCGGAGGTCGGAAGCGGAGCGGCCCGCACCAATTCATGCGCCGCGGTTCGGGATTTCCTCGGGGATCTCGCGCCGTGGTCGGGTCTGTGGTCCACGCCCACCTCTCTACTCGCGATCCTGGGTGCCAGCGTCCTCGCGACGGCGTTCGCGGCACCCCTCGTCGTCCGCCTGTCACGGCGAATCGCGCAGCGCTGTTCCACGTCCAACCCGCGGCGAATCTCCGCCCTTTCCCTCGTCGTCATTCAGGCCCTGTTGCTCGTCGTCACGGGTCCTCTCGGCCTCGGTGTCGCCGCCATCGCGATGCTCGTGGGACTCGTGCCGATCGCCCTCCGAGTCCGTCGAGTCCATCTCATGGCGTCCCTCCTCGTTCCCGTCCTGTTGACCTACCTCAACCCGGCCGGCTGAGGAAAGGGTAAAGAGCCGTCGTCCGCATCCGCTCGAGGGGGCAGGGGCGACGATACAGAACTCACAGACGCAGTCCCGCACGTTTCTCGACGGACTCTCCTACATCCTGGCGAGTCGACAGCGGGAGGCGGTCCTCGCTGCGGTGATCCCTGGCCCGAAGACGCCGATGCAGGTCGCGGAGCAGACCGGATTGCATCTGCCACACGTGAGCCGGACACTCGGACAACTCCTTCGTACGGACCTCGTTGAGCGGGTCGCCGGGCAACATCGCGGGAGGCTCTACGCAGCTTCGATTCTGGGGCAAGCGGTCTTCGGCGGGCTGGCGGAGGAGCGAGGCGATCGCGTCGTGGCTCCGATGATCCGAGGCGCGCACCTGAGGAACTACCACCACTGGGTCTCCACCCAGTTCACCTCGGACGCCGCGGACGAAATCCTGATCGGGGCCGGCCTCGATCCGACCGCACTCGCGGCGGATGGTTGGTATCCGCTCCGGGTCGCGCTCGAAGCGCTCGACCGGATCGAGGCACGGTTCGGGGACGGCACCTACGAGACCGTTCGCCGGATGCTCCGAGACGAAACGCCGAACTACTCCTCGATCAAGAGACTCCTCACGCGGGTCCTCCCGCTCTCCGTCCTCCTGGAGCTCGGCCCGAACGCATATTCCAGGGAGTTCAATCACGGCCGCCTCGAGGTCGAGGTGGAGGACCACCGAGCGCTCGTGAGGAACTACGATTGGATCAGCAGCCCCGCTCGATGTGCAGCCTGGCTCGGAACCTACGAAGGCCTCCTCCGGGCCCTCAAGAGGAAAGGGACCGTCACGAAGGTCGGCTGCATGCTCCGCGGCGATCCGTACTGCGGATACCAGATCGATTGGTGAGACGCGCGCCTCCGGGAGGACGGCGAGGATCGGAACAGCGGCTGGTAACTGATTGGTAATATGGGATTATCCGCCGCGGCGCCGTCGGGGAATTCGAGCAGGAATCCGGGGAACGAAACCTTCGTTCGGAGGGATGCCTGTCTATGCCCGTCCTCGCGGGGAGTCGCGGACGGGTCTCCTTTATCATGCGTCTTCGTGGTTCTCGCGCGTCCCGTAGGGCGTCGAGTACTTGTGCGTCTCCCGGATTCGCTCGATCCCGTCGATTTCCTTGACGTATTCGGCGACGACCGCGGGCACCAGGGACTCCCAGTCCTCTCCCTTCAGCATTCGATGGCGAACCGTGGTGCCGGAAAGTCGCTCGCGGTCCAAGAGGGGCGGCGAAAGCACCTTCAGGTCGTGTTCCCGAAACAGGCGGACGACCAGGTCGGAATTCGTGTACACGATGTCGAAACGCGGGACCAGGGAGGTCACGTGGCTCACCCACACGCTGTGCACGTGTGTGTCCGGGATGGGTACGATATGGTAGTTGTGGATGCCTTCCGCGTCGAGCGCCCTCTTGATCATCTCGTACCGCTCGCCCGCCGTGAACGGGTTCTCTCCCGTGTGACTGTACTGTGCCGATCCGATCCCGACGATGATCTCGCGGTTCGACTCGAGGATCCGCTTCACCATGGCGAGATGGCCGCGGTGGAACGGCTGGAACCGACCGATGAAGAAGGCGCGGCCGGTCACTCGTCGTCCTCCCCGAGGAAATGGCCGATGTAGGGACACTCGAGCGTGAGGAACTTCTGGCAATGGACGCACCGCCCGTCATCGAGGTGCGCGGGAATCGTGCGGTTGGATTCGTAGCAGGGCATCGGTTCCGAGAACTCGAACGGTTCGAGGGCCTCGTCCACGGGGCTGTCTCCGGAACGCTCAGTGGGGGACCGCAGCCGGACCGGGTTTTTCCGGCGTCAACTTCGGCACGAGGGCCGCGAGCTTGCTGATGAGCCCGGACTTCTTCGGGCCCACGAGCGCTTGCTCGAGCACTTCGCTCAGAGTGTCGACCGGGATGATCTCGATCTTCCCCTGATACTTGTCCTCGAGCAGGACGTCCTTCATGTTCGCCCGGGGAATGACGACTCTCCCGATCCCGAGTTCCGCCGCGGCCTCGATCTTCGCGGTCACGCCGCCGACGGGCAGGACCTGCCCGCGGACGCTCAAGGATCCCGTCATCGCGACGCCCTGGTTCACGGGGACCTCCTCGAGGGCGCTGATGACGGCCGTCGCGACGGAGATCGATGCGCTGTCGCCTTCGGTCCCCTCGCGGGAGCCGACGAACTGGACATGGATGTCGTGGTTCGAGATGTCCTCGCCCGTGTACTTCTTGATGAG
>VBMC01000252.1 GCA_005879015.1 Methanobacteriota archaeon | reverse complement strand
GTCCATCTTGTTGATCGCCACGATGAGCTGCTCCACGCCGAGCGTGCGGGCGAGGAAGATGTGTTCCTTCGTCTGCGTCTGCACGCCCTCGGCCGCTCCGACGACGAGGACGGCGGCATCGGCCTGGGACGTGCCCGTGATCATGTTCTTGACGAAGTCCCGGTGGCCGGGGGCGTCGATGATCGTGAAGTAGTACTTGTCCGTGTCAAAGCGCTTGTGCGCGACGTCGATCGTGAGGCCGCGCTCCCGCTCCTCCTTCACCTGGTCCATGACGAACGCGAACTCGAACGTGGCCTTGCCCATCTGCTCGGCCAGCTTCTTCAGGTTCTCGAGCTCGTGGGGGTCGATATTCCCGGTATCGTAGAGGATCCGGCCGACGGTCGTCGACTTTCCGTGGTCGACGTGGCCGATGAACACGAGGTTCAGGTGGGGCTTCGCGGGCATGTCTTTGACTCCGTGGGGCGCACCTTAAGATTGGGTCCTATTTATGTCTTCCCTGCGCGGACGCGCCGACTTTCTCCGAGAAATTCGAATTAGTCGGGCCACGATGGAAGAGCGTCGAGAACCCGCGGGATAATCGTGGACCCGCTCAGTCGAGGGCGCTCGGCATCCGCTACTTGCGCACGAGGTATTGGACCTCGGCGCGGGACCAGGCCCGTGCGTTCGTCCACGGGTCTCCCGCATACACCTCGCGGGTCGGCCCGATTCCCTTGATTGTCTTGTCTTTCTTCCGCCATCGTAGCCAATCGTTCAGGCCGTGATAGACGACTCGTGCGGAGACCTTGTCAGGATCGAACACGACCCGCGCCACCGTGCTCGCGGGAATCTTCTTGATTCGAATCCGGCCCTGGCCGCGGGCCTTTCCCCTGATCACGAGGCACGCTTCCCATCGCCGCTGGTTGTCCGGTCGACGGGAGAACGGTCCGTCGATCTCTCGGAAGATCCATTTCCCGGTGGGGACCTTGGCCTTGTTCGCCCACGACACGAGTTCCTTGAACTCCTTGCGCAAATGATTCTCCCGGAAGGGCCCCACGTAGCGGATCGCGGCGACCGTGTAGGCCGGTTCCCGCTTGAACTCGAAGTCAACGACCAGATCCTTCACCCCGGCCACGCGAGCGCGTGTGGGTACATATGGCTTGTCGGGGAGGTTCCGCGCGGGTACGCCTCGTGTGGCGGAGCCACGATCAACGGAAGCAAGTCAGTCTCTGCCAAACCGAAGGCCGGCCGACTCGATGACGTCTTCGTGGGAGCGAGCGATTTCCGATTTCGCCGTTCGACGGAGGTCCACGAACGCCAACTCCGTCCATGCCGCGGCGTGGGGGACTTCCGCCGCGGGCATCTCGCCACGGAACAGGAATTCGATGTCCCAGTGCGCCGGGGCGTCCGGAAAACGCTTCGGCGTGTAGGCTTCGGACACCACTTTCGGTTCCGAGAGTGAAAGATCGGGCGACTCGAGCTGCTCGCGGGCGATGCGCCGGGCGGCGTCTCCGGGCGATTCTTGGAAGATGAGATGGGACGAGGGGAGCATCCAGCCTCGCGAGTGCACCTCGACGCGGGACGGATCCAGGGCGCCCATATGGTCCCACGGCGCGGCCGGGTCCATGTGGCCCATCAGGATCT
>VBMC01000251.1 GCA_005879015.1 Methanobacteriota archaeon | reverse complement strand
TTCAGGTGACAATCGGACAGTCGCCTGTCACCACTCGAGGGAGGGGCGTATCGTCGCGCGGACGTCGGTGTCGCTCGCTTCCCCGATTGTCTTCCGAATTCTTCGGAGTCTGTGGAACGGGGTCGGCTCGTCCAAAAAAGAGAAGGGCATCCTCCTCATTAGCCCTGGGACCTTGCGTGGCTTGAGCGCTCGCCAGCTCGTGAGGGTGGGTCTCGACGGGCAGCCCCTGGTGGCCTTTCCTTGAGGACACTCTTTGCTCGTACTCGGAGCGCTAGTGCTGCTGGCTCTCTAGCCCTTTGATGCCCTCGTCGATGAATTCGAGGATGGCGTTCAAGTCCGCGATGTGTTGATCGACTCGACGAAGCGCCTCTTCCGATTTCTCACGGCTTGGTTGTCCTGCCTGGGCCGCGTGAGTCATTTCCTGGTGGTCCTCAGAGAGAACCTCCTTGCGATTGATGGTGTCTTGTCTGAGTTCATGTAACGCCTTGAGCCGGACCCTCAGTGGGGAATTGCGATACTCTTCGACTTGGTACGTCAGCCGTGCTGCGTGAAACAAGATGGGGAAACCGAAAACCCCATCATCCTCAAGTTGCCTCAACAGCTGCTGACGCTCCTCACTCGACATATCGCCGTATTTGGCCAACACCTCCCCGAATCGCGACATGCCGCTGGCGGAAACGGGAGTGAGACCTCATAAGGGTTCGGAGACAGCGCTCGTACGCTGGCGGCGTCTGAAAGAGTCGAAGCGATGCCCCTATTGTAAATAGCGCAGGGCCGAAGGCCTTTGGTCGGGAAAAGCTGGGCAGACTCGTAGGAATCCTCGACAATGGAGAGAGCAAGCCGCCTTGAGCCGGGCCGGGGTTGCACGTTGGCCTTCACCCGCTCTCACGCACAGGGCCTGCTGGGACGTAGTCTCGCCGAGGGTCTCCATTTCGGGACAGAGAACTATTCTTTACGCCGTCTGTCGCGACGGATCTTCGCATACCCCTTTTTCCGCCGACCTCGTCGAACTCGAGTTCGCTTCGTACTTCTGAGCCAGAGCTAGCACACCCGATAAACATGTCCATCTTCAGGAGCTTCGTGAGGGGTGCCCATCGGTGGTCGCCTGGGTCGCCTCTTGACCTCAGTAAAGGGCCCGGCCGGGATGCGAACTAATCGCCTCCGAATAACCTTCCCCTCGTGATGACGGGAAGTGGCCGATTGTCCTGAGCCCAGATGAACGTAGTTCGAATCCAATTAAGAGAATCAAACCGTCGCCGTCTCCTTGAAACACTAGGACTCCCGCGGACGGTCGGCCAGCAAGTCTGGCCGGGGAAAGCCCCCTCAATCGAACTCGTGGCTGGACTCCTCCGCGCCAGCCCCCTTCCCCATGCCAGGCCCCGTCTTGGGGGACTTCGAGGCGATCACGTCGTCGATGCGGAGGATCATCACGGCGGCATCCGTCGCGGAGGCCACGGCCTGCTTCAGGACGCGGAGGGGCTCGAGGATTCCCATACGTTTCATCTCCGAATTCTTGCCCGCGAGGGGGTCCACCCCGACCGTCGTCTTCCCCGCCGGGGCGACTTCCTTCAGGCCCTGGGCGAGCTCCATCTCCGCGGAGCCGCCGCCCGTGAGGTAGCGACCGTCCTCGACGGCCACCGCGACGACGGACAGGGCGTCTTCGAGGGATCGCTCCATCTCGTCCACGACGTGCTCCGTTCCGCCCCGGATCAGGATCGACACGGAACGCGGGTTCTTGCAGCCGGTCACGAAGGTCATCTTGTCTTCGCCAATCTTGCGCTCGTAGACCTCCTTCGCGTCGCCGAGGTCGGCCGAGGTCAGCTCTTTGATCTTGTTCGCGAGGCGGGCGCCTGTCGCCTTTTGGAGCTTCTTCATGTCGCTCTCCTTCACGCGCCGCACCGCGTAGATGCCCTCCTTCGCAAGGTAGTGCTGCGCGAGGTCGTCAATGCCCTTCTGACAGAAGACGACGCTCGCCCCTGCGTCCTTGACCGCGTCCACGTACGTCTTGAGCACGTTCGCCTCCTCGTTGAGGAACGCCTGCATCTGAGCGGGGTCGCGGATGCGGATCTCCGCGCTGACCTCCGTCTTCTTGACCTCCAACGCGGCGTTGAGCAACGCGATCCTCGCGTTCTCCACACGCAGAGGCATCCCTGGGTGGACGCGCTCCTTGTCCACGATGACGCCCTCGATGAGGGCGCTGTCCGACATGTCCCCGCCTGGTTTCTTGACCATCTGAATGTCGTCGTCGCTGACCGTCCAGCCCGTCTCCCGGCGCTCCGCGACGGCCTTCACCGCGCGATAGGCTAGGTCGGCGAGGAGCCCTTTGTGGGCACTCACGGACTTGGAGCCCATGGAGGTCTTTGCGATCTTCAGAAGGATCTCTTGGTCGTCGATGGAGACTTTCTCTGCCCGCTTCGCAAGGATCTCGTAGGCCTTCTCCGCAGCCTGGCGGTACCCGGCCACGATCACCGTCGGGTGGACCTTCCGCTCGATGAGCGCTTCCGCGTTCGCGAGGAGCTCCCCGGCCAGGATGACCGCCGTCGTTGTGCCATCGCCGCACTCCTGGTCCTGGGCCTTCGCCACCTCGACCATCATCTTCGCGGCCGGGTGCTCCACGTCGACCTTCTTGAGGATCGTGACCCCGTCATTTGTGATTGTCACGTCCCCCATGGAGTCCACGAGCAACTTGTCCATGCCCCGCGGGCCGAGCGTGGAGCGCACCGCATCGGCGATCGCCCGCGCGGCGGCGATGTTGTTCTTCCGGGCTCCGCGACCTTCTTCTCGCGTTGTTCCTTCTCTAAGAATGAAAATCTGCGGTCCTGCACCTGTAGACATCGCCATCTCTGTCGCTCCTCCGATTGTCGCGTTTGATTGCGCGCCCCGTCATGGGTGGGAAGGAGTATATGAATTCGCACGTCCTAGAGGAGGGCGCAATCAAAGGCACGACACACGTGAAGTGCCCGGCGGCTGCATCAGCCGGCGAGTGACGACGGGCGCGGAACCGAAACCTGTCAATCCCCGGAGGCAGGTGAGGGACGCGGGTTGAGGGAGCTTACGGCGGATGTTGTACTCTCCATAGAAACGGCCGCCAGTCAAGCGACTGTGTAACTGCCCCGTGTGCGATCCGGCAGAAGGCGACTCACAGAGGCCCAGCGAGAGGCGGTGGCCGTGGCGATCGCATCGGATCATGACCGACGAATCGCGCCGGTATTTCATCTTGTCAAAAAGGGGACGAACCGGATTGGGCCCGTCCATGAAACATTGTTCTAGTACTTCGAGAACGCCGGGAGCGTCTCGGTCGAGAGCACGCCGGGCATGCCCTGGACCTTCGTCACGACGGACTCGAGGAGGTTCTCGCGGGGGTCCGCGCTGATGCGGGCCACGATGTCCGAATCTCCGGTCGTGCCGATGATCTCCTGGATCTCGGGGACGTTCTTCAACGCGCTCATGGTCTTCTGCGTGTCCGTCGACCGGATGAGGAGGTACGCGTTGCTGGCGTGACCATCTTTCTTGCTGTTCGTCCAGTCCTGGAGTGCCGGATAGCTCCGGAGCCCTCGGACGTGGTCCATCAACTGGACCTCGGACGCGA
>VBMC01000250.1 GCA_005879015.1 Methanobacteriota archaeon | reverse complement strand
GGCGCGGAGGGTCGTCAACGTTCTCTCTACATAGGTTGGCGCCACTTTGACAAAGATGACGCTTGTTCCAAATAGTTCGCTTGGCATTTAAAACACTTCGTCTCTCCTTAGAATGCCCTCACACTTAAGGGTGCCTACGACCCGCGACCCAGATAGACCACATGTGGTTGATTCGCGTCTGCGAATAGACCAAACATGGTTAATCACCGTGTGGATGCGTCACATGGAGAATTTCCGGGTGAAGATCGCGGGATCAGAGGAAATTCTCCTGATCCTACTGGAACCGAAAGCCATTCGGAAAGAGCTCGGCAACTGCATTGGAAGAAGATCTAT
>VBMC01000249.1 GCA_005879015.1 Methanobacteriota archaeon | reverse complement strand
ACGAGGGAGACTGGCGAATCGATCAGGGCCGAGGCCGTCGACCGGTCGCCGACCACGACCTGGAACGTGCCGTCTGGAAAGCCGGCTTCCCGAAACGCCTCTTCGAGGTTCAACGCCGATTGCGGCGATGCGCTCGCGGGCTTCACGACGGCCGTGTTGCCGGCCATGAGCGCGGGGACGGCGAAGCGGACGATCTGCCACATCGGGAAGTTCCACGGCATGATGGAGCCGAGGACCCCGCGGGGATCGAACGCGATGTACGCCTTCATCGCCTCCGTTTCGACGGGCTCGGGTTCGAGGAACCGCGGCCCCTCTTTCGCGAAGACGTCCGCGGCCCACGCGCACTTCTCCACCTCCGCGTTCGCCTCGCGGATGACCTTGCCCATCTCCAACGTCATCGTGCGGGCGTACTCGTCGCGGTGTTTCCGGAGGATTTCTGCGAGGTGCGAAAGGTAGGCGGCGCGGTCGGTCGGGGCGAGACGGGACCAGGTGCGGAAGGCGATGCGAGCCTTTTCAACGGCGGCTCGGACTTGCGCTACGGACGCAATCGAATGGGTCGCGAGCGGCTGCCCGGTCGCGGGATTGATGACGGTGATCGAACGACGTCGCGCGCTCGGCTTCTCCGATGACGGCTTCCTCCCGGGACTTTTCTTCGGGGTCACGCGAAATCCTCCCACGCGGTGCCACGGCGTGCGCGCCAAATATCCTTTGCGGGCTTCGACTCCGTATGGTTGGAAGGCCTGCGTCGGGACGCGAAGGAACCTTAATATCGACCCGAGCAATCAAAGCGGCCCGTGCGTGGGTGGCCCAGCTTGGTCAAAGGCGCAGCGTTGAGGTCGCTGTCCCGCAGGGGTTCGCAGGTTCAAATCCTGCCCCACGCATCTTCGATTGAGCGCCACTCATTGGCGCTGCGGTGACGATCTCATTCGATCTCCCCACGCCAGGGTCATTGACCGACGAGCCAACCACGCGCATCCGCCATCAGGATCGCGAGGGTGACGACCGCGGACTCGAACGTCCCGGCCCGCGCGTTGGCCAAGGCCTGGGTAACGCTCATTCGTTCGACCGCCTGAATTTCGTCGGGATCGGGGAGGCGGCCCGTCGGATGGCACTCCCGCGTGAAGAACACGTGCAAGGTCCCCTCCAGGTACGCGGTGAGACTGTTCCCCGCGAACATCTCGAGAAGACGTCCGGCTTCGTAGCCCGTCTCCTCCAACAACTCGCGGCGCGCGCATGCCTCCGGGGATTCGCTGTCGCGCGCGGTGCCGCCCGGCAACGAATGCACAATCCGTCCGAGGCCATGACGGTACTCTCGCGTCAGGACGATTTCTTTCTGGCTCGTCACCGCGAGGATCGCGGCGGACGTGCCGAGGTGCATGCGGATCCAACGTTTGTGAGTGCCGCTAGGCAGCACGACCTCGTCCTCGGAGATGGGAGGCCATGCGTCTCGGATCCGTTTCGTCGCGACGGTGTGGGGTTCGGGAGCCATCGGGTTACACGAAGCGGCCGGGTTATGCGAGTCCAATACTTAGGGCCGTCGCAGTCACGCGAGCCATGGACGGATCCCAAGGACGCGAGTCATCGCGGTGGTTCACCCCATGGACTTGATATCGTTCGATTCGATTGGGGATGCCATGGCAATCATCCAGGACATTGGCCACCTCATCCTCCCGGTGGACGACATGCCCAAGGCCCTCGCATTCTACCGTGACTTGCTGGGATTTCGGGTCGTTGGGAAAGGCAGCCCGGTCTGGACGGTGATCGAGGCGCAGGGAGGGCAGGTGACCCTCTGGAGCACCGACAAACTCGCCAAGGTCTCATATGGCCCCGACGGAGAGGACACACCCTTTGAATTCCACGTCGAAGACTTCGAGAAAGCCGCCGACCTGCTCGAATCGAAAAACATCCGCGTGAAACGGTTCTCGATCAGCACGGGCATCGTCTGGGACCCCTTCGGGAATGCGTTCCGGGTTCACGACCACCGCGAAGGATGAAGTCGAGGGCAGAAAACGGAACCGGCGGGAGGTGTCGAAGAACGCCCCGCCCGCCGTTTGGCCATGGATTTCGAGGTCGCAACCATTATTATGAGCGACCCAGGTATGCGCGCGA
>VBMC01000248.1 GCA_005879015.1 Methanobacteriota archaeon | reverse complement strand
GATGCATGCACGAACCCGGCTTATGCCGCCCCTGCGACCGTCGCCGGAAGGCCCGCTTCGGTGAGGCGGGCGAGGTGTGATCGATGAGAACCGGAATCAAACTGGGGCCGCGTGCGGCCGCCTTCGTGGCGGTCTTGATCGCGGCGAGCGCGGTGGGCATCCTGACGCCCACGCTGAGCAACACGGTGTCGAAGGACGTGCAGGTGACAGGCTTCGCGGTCACCCTGACGGTCGACGGGATCCCGGATTCCGTGGCCCCGGGGGGCGTGTTCCGCGTCATCGCGACGTTGGCGAACAACGCGAACCGGCCCGTTCCCGCGGTCCTGCGGATGGAAGTCCGCAATCCGAACAACACGGTGCCGGATGAGTTGACCGTTTATTCCCAATGCGGCGCGGAGGAAGTCGTCTCGGGAACGCGGCTGATCTACTACATAGGCTGGCACGGGCCCCTCCTCGCTCCGAAGGGAGTCTCCTTCGCGGCGGGCGTGGACCTCGCGACCGTTTCGTCGGCCATCGGGTCCGCCGAATACTGGCCCTCCGTCCTCCACGAAATCCAGGACCGGGATCCCGCGGGGTACGAGTCCCTCGTGGCTCCTGGGTTGAACGCGTCCGTGGGAGTTCGGAATTCGGGCTCGTCCCTCCTGAAGACCCTGAACTACTACGGCATGGTCGGCTCCGGGAACCCGGCGAG
>VBMC01000223.1 GCA_005879015.1 Methanobacteriota archaeon | reverse complement strand
GCGACGTTCAACGCCATCGCTTCTCCCGGCGTGAACCAGCGGGTCTCGGAGTGTTCTTCGTTCGCGATCCGGGGCTCGCCCTCCCAGCGCGTGACCAGGAAGAGGTAATGCCGAAAGAGGTCGTGAGAGGTCGGATCCACGTCCTCGTAGATTCCAAGGAATTGTGGTTGGACGGCTCGGATCCCGAGCTCCTCCTCGAGCTCTCGGACCAAAGCACTCGCAGGTTCCTCGCACGGCACCAGGTGGCCTCCGAAGGCATCCCACATGCCGGCAAACCGGACGGCGCTGGTCCGCTTCCCCAGGAGCACCCGCCCACCCTTCACGACGAGGCCCGTCGCCGTGACATGGATCACACCGGGGCGAAGGCCCGTCGAGGATATGCGTCCTTTGGCTCGGCGAGTTTCGCCAATCCGAAATTGTTATCGTTAAGTAACGATAACACGGAAGGGCGCGGGGACTCGAGCCGCCTCTGTCCATTCGCCTGCCTCTCCCAAAGGTTCAAGCACGCGTCGTCCGGTGGATGGGCCGATGGATGCGGTCGCCCAGGAGATCGCGGAGCGCGTGCGCGCATCTCCCCTTGTCCGCATCGTGACGCACATCGACACGGACGGGATCACGGGCGGCGCGATCGCCTCGGAGGCCCTCGACCGGGCGGGCATCACGCACGAAGTCGCGTTCGTCAAGAAGCTCGATGAGCCGGTCGTCACGGAGTTGAAGCGCCGGGGCACGCCGCTCGTCTGGTTCATCGACCTCGGAGCGGGAATGATGCACGCGCTCCACGGCCTGGACGCCGTGATCACGGACCATCACGTGCCGACGGAACGCGAGATTCCGAAGGTGCTGCGCAGCGACCTCCTTCGATTCGCGGAATCCCAGGACCGGATCCTCATGCTCAACCCGCACCTCGAGGGAGCGGGCTCCGACGTCGCGAGCGGCGCCGGTTGTGCCTACGCGGTCGCGAAGGCGTTGGACCCGGCGAACAAGGACCTTGCGTCCGTCGCCATCGTCGGCGCGGTCGGAGACGTCCAGGATCAGGAGTTCCGACGTCTCTCCGGGTACAACCGGGAGATTCTTCAGGATGGAATCGACGCGGGCGTCCTCGGTGCCCAGATCGACCTGCGTCTCTTCGGCCGGGAGACGAGGCCCGCGTACAAGATGCTCCAGTACGCCACGGACCCGTGGATCCCGCGCCTCAGCGGGAACGAGGATGCGTGCATCGCCTTCCTGTTGGAGCTCGGCGTCGACCTGAAGGTCGAGGAGCACTGGCGGAGCTGGTCCGATCTGGAACTCGGGGAGCGACGGAGGGTCGTCAACGCCCTCGTGGCCCACATGCTCGAACGAGGATGCGGTTCGAAGGAGGTCGAACGGTTGATCGGGGAGACGTACACGCTCATCCGCGAGCCCGCCGGAAGTCCGACCCGCGATGCGAAGGAATTCGGCACGCTGATCAACGCGTGCGGTCGATACCATCAGCCGGAGGTCGGTTACCGGGTGTGCCGCGGGGACCGCGAGGATTCCCTCGCCGAGGCGCTCCGGCTCCTGCGCGGACACCGGGAATACCTGGTCGACTCCATGGAGGCCGTCGCGGCCGCTGGGATCAATCAGATGGACGCGATCCAATACTTCCACGCCGCCGACACGATCCGCGACACCGTCGTCGGCATCGCCGCCTCCATGGCTTTGAACCGCGAGAACGCGGCGAAGGACATGCCGATCTTCGCCTTTGCCCAGGCGTCGGACGGGATCAAAGTCTCGGCGCGGACGACCCGGGAGCTGGTCGCCCGAGGTTTAGATCTCGCCGAGGTCATGAAGGTCGCGAGCGGCGCCGTCGGCGGCCAGGGTGGCGGACACCACGCGGCGGCCGGGGCGACGATCCCTCCCGGGACGGAGCCGAAGTTCCTCGAAATCGCGAATCGGATGGTCCGGGATCAGATCAGGCCTTCGCGGAGACTCGACGGGATAGACTCCCGGTAGACCAGATTCCCCTCGTCGAATTGAATGGAGCAGCCACGGCTCAGAAGCCCCGCCTCCCTCCCTTGGGAGGTGGCGGAAGTCGACCGGACTTCCGGTGGGTTCCGCTCAGCGGGATGGGACCGTACGGCCCCTGTAGGCTGAGGAGGTTCGTGTTCACCGTGAAGTCCGCGGACTTCGAACCCACGTTGCCTGCGTTGTCCGAGCAACTCGCGATAACCGTGTGGGGTCCATCCTCGAGGCCGGTCAATCGGTAGGGAGACCCGGACCCGAGGGCCACCGAAGCCCCGCCATCGAGGGCGATCGAACATCCCGCCAGGCCAGACGTCGGATCCGTCACCTGATTCACCTGAATCGACAGCGAGGACGATGTGATCGGGGTACCGGGCGCATTCGGAAGGACGAGCGAGAAGGTCGGAGGCGTCTTGTCGATTTTGATCTGCGTCACGGAACTCGCCTGATTTCCCGCCGCGTCAATCGCGACGATCTCGATCAGGAAATTGCCGTCCGTGTCGATGACAACGGGACCCACGTACGGGACGGCGACACCCGTCCCGATGCGGATCGTCTGGATCGCGACCCCACTCGTCCCGTCCGTCGCCCTCGACGTGACATTCACGTTGCTTCGATACCAACCGGCGTTCCCGGTGGTTCCCACGAGGTTCACGTTAATCGTCGGCGGCGTCCCGTCGATGGGGACAGGGAAGAGGACAGGCACGGAGGGGTTGCCCGCCTGATCCTCGGCGATATACCACAACTGGTGAGCACCGTCTCCAGCCACGACCTGCGGACCCGCGTACGGCGCGAAGGCACTATTGTCGAGGCTCACCTCGATCCCGGCGGGTCCGCTTGTCGCATCGACGGAGGAGAGGGTGACACGGACGGTGCCATGGCACCACCCGGCTTCTCCCGTCTGGGAACAGGACGTGGTTCGCGTCACCGTCGGCGCGACCGTATCGATTCGAACCGTCGTGCTCCGCACCGGCTCCACGTTTCCAACGAGGGCCGTCGAGAAGTACTCGAGAAGATGGGTCCCATCGCCGGTGATGGTGAAGGGTCCCGTGTAGATCGAGTAAGGCCCGCCGTCCACGCGATACGACGTGTTCCGCACACCGTGCCCGGTCTCGTTCACGCTCAAGGTGACCGTCACGTTCGACCGCCACCATTGGTTCTGACCGGGGGTCCCGCCTATCGAAGCCGACGTCACAGGAGCCGTGTAATCCGGTCGGAAGTGGCCGGTGACGACCTGTTGGGGAGCAACCGAAGCCGAGTCATTTTCCGTGAATAGGACCACCGTGTTTCCCGTGTCGGGATCGACGGTGACCTCTTGGATCGACAACGAATAGTTCACGTTTTCCGTGAGGAGCGCCCCGTCAACGAACCAGTCGACCCGGGTCGTCCACTTCGGGAGGAAGATCGTGATCGAGCCACCGAGCTTCGAGTAGCCCGCGTTCGGGATTTGCGAATTGCTGAAACCGCCGCATGTCTCCGTCAGGGAGTACGAGCCCACCTGGCGTCCATCGAGATCCTGCACCCGGAGGAATACGTCGGGATTCGACGATTGCAGGGAGAACAGAATCCCGCGGCTTGCGTCCCGAGTT
>VBMC01000243.1 GCA_005879015.1 Methanobacteriota archaeon | reverse complement strand
CGTGCCGCGGTGAATCAGTCCGAAGGTGTCGCCTGTCTCTCCATGCATCACCGCGACGACCTCGCCGAGGTTGGCCACGGAGACACGGGCCGCGCTCAAGAGGTTCGAAGCGGCATCCGAGGACGGTCGGTCGCTGGATCGCTGCGCCCCGACCACGACGACCGGGCCGGTCAGGTCGCGAAGCATGAAGCTGAGGGCCGCAGTCGTGAAGTGAAGGGTGTCGGTGCCGTGCGGGATGATGACGCCGGCCGCGCCGGAGCTGAGTTCCTTCGCCACCTCCAGGGCGAGGTGCTGCCAGTTCTCCGGTTTCAGGTTCTCGCTGAAGATGCTGTAGATCACCCGTGCCCGAACGTTGCACACGTCGAGGAGTTCCGGGACGCTGAAGACGAGTTCCTCCGCCGTTACCGCGGGGTGAACGGCGCCAGTGCGGTAGTCGACGTACGAGGCGATCGTCCCTCCGGTGCCCAAGACAGCGACGGTGGGCTTGCCACCCGTCGCCGAAGGGAGATGTCGTTGGACCGCGCTCGGCGCATGGTTCGCCGTGACCTCGATTGATTCGATGTCGCCCAGCGCGATGCCGATGTTGTACCCATTCGGCAACTTCACAGTCAGGACATCCTCACCGCTGAAACTCGTGTGCGGCATGAGGATTCCTTCGTAACGTTCGCCTTTCGCACGGACTGCGATGGCGTCGCCCTGATCCGCCTTCGCACGGTCCAAGAGGGCCCGCACACGCGGCGGGTATTCCATAGCCCTCGGAACCGGTCGACCCGATATGGTCTTTGCTGTAAGCGAGAGA
>VBMC01000242.1 GCA_005879015.1 Methanobacteriota archaeon | reverse complement strand
GACGCCGGCTCGAGCCACGGTCGCCGGAGGGGCGATGACGTTCCGAGGATTCATCGCGGTCGACGTGCCCGGTGGCCGGGTTCTCGACGCACTCGCGAACGACCTCAGAACGACGAGCCCGTCCCTGAAGGTCGTCGGAACCGACCAGCTCCATCTGACGGTCAAATTCCTCGGCGATACCGAGGAAGGGCTTGTGCCTCAGATCGTGACCGCGATCCATGAGGCGACAGTGAGCCTTCGCCCATTTCGGATCCGCGTCCGAGGGACCGGCGCGTTCCCCAGCCTCGGGCGGATGAACGTGATCTGGGTGGGCGTGGACGGGGCGGAACCAATCGCGCGCATCGCAGACTCGCTGGAGACCTCCCTCGAGCGGCTCGGATTCCCGCGGGAGCGTCGGGCTTGGAAGGCGCACGTCACACTCGCCCGGGTGAAGGGCCGACTGGACCTGGATCGCGTGCGGAGAATCCTCGAGGCCCACGCCACGGAGGAGTTCGGCACGCACCCCGTGGACGCCGTGCATCTGAAGAAGAGCGTCCTGACGCCTCAGGGAGCCCGCTACTCCGTCGTAGAGACGGTTCGCATCGACGAAGGGACGACCCGCCCGGCAGAGGGCGGGCATACCTCTACTTAGAGGTATGAAGGTCCCGGCCAACGAGCCTATTCCCCGGCGTCACTCTTTCTTGTCCGCGAGAAATTTGAGCTTGTCCCACTCGATCGTGTGCTTGAGCCGATATTTCTGGAGGATGCGGCTCAGGGACTCCGTCACTCGAGCGACCTCGAGGACCTTCCCCCGACCGTAGACGTAGAACTCGACTTGGCTCGAGATCGGAAAGATCATCCGCATCGCGCCTTCGCGGTTGAAACCCTCCGGCTTCCGGTTGCTCCGCAGCTCCCGGAGGTTCTCCTCGACGAGGACGTCGACGCTCTCCATGTCCTCGGGCAACTGTTGCGTCTCCTCGAGGAATTTCAAGAACAACGGTCGGAACGCGGTGACCAGGTTCTTCCATTTCACCTTCTTGTCGAACTTGAAATGTCCGCTCCGGGCCCGCATCTCCGTTCCGGTGAGACGGCCGCTACTTAACGATGCCCCGCTCATGACATCGACGACATGACGCGCGTCAGTCTTAAGACCGCGGCCACCTTCGCGCGCGCGTGCGCACCGCCCTCACGATCGCGGGGAGCGATTCCGGCGGCGGTGCGGGGATTCAAGCGGACCTCAAGTCCTTCGCCTCGGTCGGCGTGCATGGGACGTCCGTCATCACGTGCGTGACTGCGCAGAACACCCGGTCCGTGGACTCGATCTTCGCGATCCCCCCCGCGGAGATCCGAAAGCAGATGCGCGCGGTGTTGGACGACTTCGACGTCCGAGCGGCGAAGACCGGCATGCTCTTCTCCGCCGCGATCGTCCGGACCGTCGCGCGGGAGTTGCATCGGACCTCGTTCCCCCTCGTCGTGGATCCCGTGATGATCGCGACGGTCGGCGCAAGACTCGACAAAGAGGATTTCCAGGCGGCCCTCGTGAATCGACTCCTCGATCGTGCCACCCTGCTCACCCCGAACCGGCATGAGGCGGAGCGGCTCTCCGGCCTCTCGATCCGCGACGTCGGGTCGATGGAGGCCGCCGCGCGCGCGATCCGACGCCTCGGCGTTGAGGCGGTCCTCGTGAAAGGCGGCCACGTGAAAGGTCCCCTTGTGGACATCTTCTACGACGGCCGCCGGATGGTCCGACTGGGAGGCCGCCGATACCGAAAGGAACTCCACGGCGCGGGCTGCACCCTCGCGGCATCGACCACCGCGTACCTGGCCCTCGGATTCCCCCTTCTCACCGCGGTCCGGCGCGCCCGCCGGAAGGTGGCCCTAGGCTTCCGGGCCTCGTACCGGGCCGGCCGCGGGGTCGATATTATCAATTCCCAGATCGGCATAGGTCGTTAGGATGCCTCCCCGGGAGGCGAGCGCCATTGCACTTTTTTGGCACATTATCAATGGGCTCTGGCTCTCCCCAAAACTTCAAGTAGGCTAATCAAAATCGGAGCGTCTGCGTGGTCTGGCCATCCTCGCCGCCGCGCACGGCGGATGCCCTGCGTCCGTCCGGTGCGACCTCGGGGATCGGATGGATCGGATGACCGTGGAGACAGGGCCCAGATTGAGTCGCAAGACCGACCAGGGGGACACGAGGCCCGAGAACCCAACGCAGAGGCGCTGATGCCATGCGGATCGCACTGTTCACGGACAGCTATCTCCCGACGGTCGACGGCGTCGTGACGTCCGTCCTGTCGACCCGGCGCCAGCTCGAGGCCCACGGCCACGAGGTCGTCGTCTTCGCCCCGGAGGACCCGCGGCGGCGCGGGACCCGCGAGG
>VBMC01000241.1 GCA_005879015.1 Methanobacteriota archaeon | reverse complement strand
GGACGACGATCAGATCCGCGAATTCTCCGAGAAAATGTCGGTGCGCATCGCCTCGCTCGAGGATCGCAACGACAAGCTGCTGGAGACCGCCCGCCGGGTGGAAGGCGAGAAGCGGTACGCCGAGACGGAGCTCGTCCGACTCCAGAAGGAGATCCGACGGTTGAAACAGGAACTGGACCGGCTCAAGAGCCCTCCGCTGATCATCGGCAACATCCGCGACATCCTGGCCGACAGCCGCGTCGTCGTCAAGTCGTCGACGGGTCCGGACTTCATCGTGAACGCGGCGGATTACATCGCGAAGGAGAACCTCGTGGTCGGCGCGCGCGTCGCGCTCAACAAGCAGACCCTCGCCGTGATGGGCGTCCTTCCTCCCTCCCTCGACCCGATCGTCACCGGGGCGGAGATCATCGAGAAGCCTCCGGTCACCTACGAGGACATCGGGGGCCTGGAAATCCAGATGCGCGAGTTGCGGGAGGCGGTGGAAGATCCGCTCCTGAAACCGGATCTCTATCGAAAGGTCGGCATCGAACCGCCGAAAGGCGTCCTGCTCGTCGGGCCTCCGGGGACGGGCAAGACCCTGTTGGCGAAGGCGGTCGCGAACCGCACGCAGGCCACGTTCATCCGGTTCGTCGGCTCCGAGCTCGTGCAGAAATACATCGGCGAAGGCGCCCGCCTGGTGCGGGAGTTGTTCCAGCTCGCCCGCGAGAAGTCCCCGTCCATCGTCTTCATCGACGAACTCGATTCGGTCGGCGCCAAGCGCCTCGAGGTCGCGACGTCCGGAGATCGTGAGGTCCAGCGGACGCTGATGCAGCTCCTCGCGGAACTCGATGGCTTCAACCCGTTGGGAGAGGTCAAGATCATCGGGGCCACGAATCGTCCAGACATCCTCGCATTCCCGAAAGATGAACAGCGCCGGCGAGGTCGACTACGGCGTGCTCGCGTCCCGCTGCGACGGGGCCACGGGCGCCGACATCCATGCGATCTGCACGGAAGCGGGCATGTTCGCGATCCGGGAGGACCGCGAGACCGTGTCGATGACGGACTTCGAGCGTGCGGTCGACAAGGTCCTAGGCGACAATCCGGTGCGGTCCGGGGACTCCTCGGGCGCCATGTACGCGTGAGTTCGTCCGCCGTCCGCATCATTCCTAAATACGAGCTCACATTGACTTCTTCCTGGGATTGCGAACGGGGGTCGTCGTGAAGAGCATGGACCATTGTCCGATCTGCGACGTGGCGGTGCGGCCCGAGAATCTGCTCCGCCATCTGAACGACATCCACCCGAGACACCCGGACACCCCGAAATTGGTCGAGCGTTTGAAGGCGGAGCCCGGGCGAATTGCGGCGAGGGCGCCGTCGCGTCCGTTGCGGGTGAGCCGATGGCAGGTCGTGATCGTCTTGATCGTGATCCTGTTGGCGGCCGTCACGTACTATCTCGTGACGAACGGTTCCCGATCCACTCCGCTGGCGTGCATCAGTGGCAGCGGCAGGGCCTATCACTGGCACACGCAACTCACGATCGTTTCCGCTGGCAACCCGGTGACGATCCCCGCGGACATCGGAATCAGTTTCACGTGCATGCAGATTCTGCATACGCACGATACGTCCGGGCTAATCCATATCGAACCGGACACGCCGGAACAGGCGCGCGTTTACACCGTTGGCGATTTCTTCAACGTCTGGGGGAAACCCTTTGGCAGCCCGACGCGCATGACGGTGAACGGTACCGCCGTCGCTCCGGGTCCGACCGTGGGTCTGTACAACACCCCTGAGGCGATCGTGATAGAGTACGCGTCCTTCACACCGTAGCCGCGGTCACTCCAGACCCGAGGCCTCCCGGCGCTTCGACGCCGGTACCATAACGTTTATCGCGCATCCTCATTTAGCCCGGAAGCGCCATGGCCCGCCCCATCGTCCGGGATGAGGAAGGGCTGAGCACCCTCTGGTCCTTCGTGGGGGTGCTCGTCCTCGTGATTGCCATCCTGGCAGTCTACTTCGTGTACGTCATCCCGAAGTTCGGCCATCCGCCCCTGCGGGCCCAGGGCGGGGACCAGGTGAAGGTGGACTACGTCGGTCGGTTCGAAGACGGCTTCGTGTTCGATACGAGCCTGGCGTCCGTGGCCGAGGACAACGCGTCCTACACGAAGGCCCTCTCCTTCGGTTGGCGCAACTCGTGGCAGCCTCTCAGCTTCGCAATCGGGGCCGTGCCACTGGCGGTGATCCAGGGTTTCGACGTCGGGGTTCAGGGGCTCGCCGTCGGAGACGCGAAGACGATTGTGGTCCCCCCGAACCTCGGCTATGGTCTATCCGATCCGGCGAAGATCCTCGTGAAGCCGCTCTTGGAGCCTGTGCCGGTCCGCGTGACAATGAACGAATCCGCGTTCACGAACGCATACAAGACGCAGCCCGTGTCCGGGGCGAACGTGACGGATCCGTTCTGGGGTTGGTCGGCCTACGTCAGCGTGTCCGGTTCCGTCGTGACGGTCACGAACAGTCCGGTCCCGGGCCAGATGGTCCATCCGTACGGCGGCTGGGCTGCCCGGGTCGACTCGGTGGACGACGGCGCGGACAACGGCACCGGGCGGATTGTCGTGCACCACCTGCTCGACACGACCGCGGTCGACCGGGTCGGTCAAAAGACGGCCTCGGGGACGGTCGTGTTCGTCGTGACGGCGGTGGACCTCGCCGCAGGGACGTACACGGTCAACTACAACAACCCGGTGAAGGGCCGGAACCTGGTCTTCGAGGTCACGATGGTCGCGATCACCCGGGTGGGCTGAGGGCGGCGGATGCCCTCCCTGGACGACGTCCTCGCGGCCCTGTTCGCGTCCCTCGGTCCGATCGGAAGCCTCCTCGCCTTGCTGCTGATCTTCGCGGTCGACGCGGCACTCTTCCCCGCGCTGCCCGAAGCCTGGATCCTCATCACGTACACGTTCCGACCCGAGACGATGGATGCGGTCGGTTGGGCCGCGGTCCTCCTCCTCGTGGCTGTGGCCGGGGACCTCCTCGGGACCAGCATCCTCTACGCCCTCGTCCGACGCATCCTGGTCCGGGGCCGCCGGATGCCCCGCTGGCTCGAGTCGGGGATGCGGCGATGGACCGAGTTCCTCGGCGTACCGGACGAGCGTGCCATCCTCCTCAACCGGATCGCACCCGTCGTCCCGTTCGTCGGCGCGTTCATGGCGACCCTGCGGTGGAACTACCGGCGGTCCATGGGCTTCGTGGCGGTGGGCGGGCTGGCGAAGTACGCCGTCCTCCTGTACCTCGTGTTCGTCATCGGCGTGGCCTACGATCCCCGGACGGCCCGCTCCATCACGCTCGTCCTGGTCGTCGTGGTCGTCGCCATGTCGGTCCTCGGATCCTGGCTTTACCG
>VBMC01000232.1 GCA_005879015.1 Methanobacteriota archaeon | reverse complement strand
GTCCGGAAGCTCACGTCCTTCAACGATGATGCCCTGAAGAAACTCGACATCCGCAAACCCGAGTCGTTCGTCTTCAAGGCCGGCGATGGGGTTCCCGTCGAAGGCTGGGTGCTCTCTCCCGCCAAGAAGGGAAAGGTGCCGACCATCTTGTATGTCCACGGGGGCCCGAAGACGGCCTTCGGGTACAGCTACCTCCATGAATTCCAGGTCTTCGCGGCGAAGGGCTACGCCATCCTATTCCTGAATCCTCGGGGCAGCGACGGTTACTCGGAGGCCTTCGCCGACATCCGAGGGCATTACGGCGAGCGGGACTACCAGGATCTCATGGAGGGCCTGGACTTCGCCGCCGAGAAGTACCCGTTCATCGACCGGAAGCGGCTCGCGGTCGCCGGGGGCTCGTACGGCGGATTCATGACGAATTGGGTCGTCACCCAGACCGACCGGTTCAAGGCCGCGGTCACGGACCGGTCTATCTCGAGCTGGTGGACGTTCTGGGGGACGAGCGACATCGGGCCCTACTTCGGGCGCGATCAGGTCGGCGTCGATCCGTGGGATGATGAAGAAACGACGTTGGCGAAGTCTCCGCTGCGGTACGTGAAGAACGTCTCGACACCGCTCCTCCTCGTCCATTCGCTCGAGGATTATCGCTGTTGGCACGTCGAGGCGATTCAGTTCTTCACCGCTTTGAAGTACTACGGCAAGGAAGCCGAGCTGGTCCTGTTCCCGAAGGAGAATCACGACCTATCCCGTGCGGGAAAGCCGAAGCACCGCATCGCCCGGCTCCACGCTTACCTGCGGTGGTTCGCCTCGCATCTGAAATAGGTCTTCGGCCGACCTTTTCACTCCCGCGACGTCGCAAAATTCATAGCCTGATTCTTGAGTCCTCGGCGGCATGGGGAACGCAACGGTGCGAATCGGGTCCATCGTGATTGACGTCAAAGACTTCGATCGGATGCTGACCTTTTGGAAGAAGGCGCTCGGGTATGATCCAGGAAGGCCACTCACGCCTGACGATCCGTTCATGATCTTAAAGGACCCAGCGGGAAAGGGGCCTAACGTGTCCCTCGATGGAATGGAGCCCTACCGAAACCGATTGCATCTCGATTTGTACACGGACGACCCTGAGGGAGAGGTCGAACGGCTGCTTCGCCTCGGCGCGAGCCTCTTCCGGCCCCGCGAGGACGGTGAAGATTTCGTGGTCCTTGCCGACCCCGACGGGAATCTGTTCTGCGTAGTCGATACGAGGGGCTAATCGGCCGGGTCTTGGCCACCTAGGCTCGGTCGGCTTTCCCCACGCACGCCCTCCGGTTCGGGTCAGTTATCTCCTACGTCTCGGGCGAACCTGGCCCGATCATTCTGTATCGGTGCGGTCTAGACCCGTTGAC
>VBMC01000231.1 GCA_005879015.1 Methanobacteriota archaeon | reverse complement strand
TCAGCGGGAACTACTGCCCGCGATGCGGTCTCCCGATGGGAGCTTGGGCGGGCCGGCCGCCGCCTCGATCCAGCATGCGGCCGGTCCTGTCGATCCTGTGGACCTTGGCCCTCGTTGCCTTCATCGCCTTCGCCCTCACGGACTTCGCCGGACTCGCCGTGAGCCCGACCCTCGTCGTGCCCGGCATCCAAGGCATCCAATCGGGCCAAACGCTGAACAGCGGGATGGACTTCAGCGGGAACTGGACCCATGACTCCTGGGGTACGGCGTCCACGTCGTCTTACCTGGCCTCCGGAGGACACCCGGACGGCTTCCTCGAGATGAGGTTGTTCGGAACCAATGCCCGCGGCTATTGGTGGCAATCGTTCAACGTCGCCGGATCCCAGCCGTACACGGGCAGCGTCCATCTCGATCTGCAGATCGTCGGAGGGCTCACGTCGGGCCGATTGATCGTCTCCGTGGACAGCTCGAACTCGGCGCCCGATCCGAACGTCGCCATCGCCGTCTTGTCGTACTCCGGACCGACCCCTTGGACCTCGACGGGAAGGATCGGCGCGGATGCGCGCCTGGCGGGTCGGGGGCTATACTACCTCAAAATCGCCTTCATCGTGGATGCCGCCTCGGGCCCCGTCGACGTCGGGATCGACAATGCGCGCCTAGCATGGACGACGGACGCCGCGGTCGTCCTCTACATCCCGGTCCCGCTGCCGTACGTGGTCATCCTGTCCCAGGACAAGACGCTCTTCCTCTCCTACTACGGCCTCATCGCGGCGGCGATCTTTCTCGTCGGGGCGTACCATGCCGTCCGAGAGAGAAAGGAAACATCCCGTGCGTTCAAGGCACCGATTGAATCCATTGGCACTCGTCTCCGGAGTCGGAGCGCCTGGATCGCGATCGCCCAGGTGTGGATGGCGGTCACGTTCTTCCAGGTCGCCTTGATCTATCTGCTGACCCTGGCCGGTATCGAGCCGACGTCTCCCATCAACCTCACACCCCAGAACACCTGGGTCCTCCTCTTCGAACTCGCGAACGCCGGGGTCTACGAGGAGATCATCTTCCGACTCCTCCTGATCGGCCTCCCGATGGCCGTGGGATCCGTCGTGCTGCGCATCATGGACGTGAACCGCGGTGCGGCCGGCAACGGCCCGGGATCGGCGGGCCGCTACATCGGCGGGGCGTGGCGATACCTGATCGGCGGAGTCCTACGGCGCGACTCGCCGAAAGAAGCCCTCGTGGCTGGGTGGGCCTTCCTGTTCGCCAGCTCCGCGATCTTCGGGCTCGCGCATGCGCCGGGGTGGGGCTATTGGAAGGTCGGCCCGAGCATGGTCGCGGGCCTCGGGTTCGGCTATCTCTTCCTGCGGCACGGGGTGGGAGCCGCCGTTCTCGCGCACTTCGTCAACGACTATGCCCTCTCGCTCGCCTACGAAGGAATCGGTGGGGTGGGACTCGAAGCGCTCATCTCCCTCGTCTTCATCGGCCTCGCGATTGCGGGCGCCGGGTTCCTCGTCTGGTATGTGATCGATGCATGGCGCCACTTGATGGGACTCGTGGCGCGGTTCCGACCCCCGAGCCGCCTCCCGACCGTACCCCCTCCCACCCCGTTCGCGACGCCTGTCCCGCCCCCCTTCGCGGTGTCGCCGACGCTCTCGCCGAGCCCTCCCGTCCCCTCTTGGTCGTCGGGCCTACCCGTCGCATCGCCGGGCGCAGCGTTCCGGGATCCGGGACGGATCCCTCGGGAGTACACGCCCTCCTTCATGCCGCCGCCGTATGGCTATCCGCCGGTGCGGTTCCAGTGTCCTTTTTGCGGATGGGTCGAAGCCCGCTACGACGCGGGCCGGTTCACGTGCACCCGGTGCGGTCGCTCGGCCTAAGCCTTTCGATCGACCGTACTCTCTGCGACGTCGTCGATGACGGCGCTCAGGTCGTCCGCTTCGATCTCCACGAGGATGTCCCCGAGCGGAGACCCTGCCGCGAAGTTCACCACCCCGACAAACGCGGCCTGCTTGCTCAAGCTCACGCTCGTGCGGTCTCCCCGGCGGCCCGCGAGGAGTTGACGACGCGCCGTATCCCGGATCCGTTGATCCCGGATCCGTTGCCGCAAGCGCTCCAAGCTCCCCGTCGTCCCCGTCAGCCGGTCCTCCTGGAATTCGAGCTGCAAATCCGGAAAGAGATTTCGAA
>VBMC01000230.1 GCA_005879015.1 Methanobacteriota archaeon | reverse complement strand
GCCCGGTCGCCGTTGCGATCGCAAAGGCCCGGGAGTGGTCTCTCCCGGCGGTAGGATGCGCGTCGACGGGCAACCTCGCCGCGGCGGTCAGTGCGGCGGCCGCCAAGGCCCGCATCCCCTGCTACGTATTCGTTCCAGCTTCGCTGGAGCCCGCGAAGCTGCTCTTGCCCCGGCTCTATGGCGGCATCGTGGTCCCAATCGATGGCACGTATGACGACGCCAACCGCGTCGCCTTCCAGGTGGCGGACCAGCGGGGCTGGGGCTTCGTGAATCTCAACCTTCGCCCGTATTACGCGGAAGGCTCGAAAACGCTCCTCTTTGAGACGTGGGAGCAACTCGGATTTGAACTGCCGGACGTCATCGTGTCCCCGCTCGGGTCCGGACTCTTGCTCACCTCTCTGGAGAAGGGGCACCGCGAACTGAGCGAACTCGGCGAAGCGCCCGAGCGGCCGCCACGGCTCGTGGGCTCGCAGCCCGCGGGATGTGCGCCGATCGTCCGTGGGTTCGAATCGGCCGACGGCCGGCCGAGGCCCGTGAGGAAGCCGGACACGATCGCCGAGTCCCTCGCGATCGGAGATCCCGGGTCCGGATTCGAGGCGATCCAATCGATTCGGGAAACGCACGGATTCGCCGATGCGCCGACCGACCCTGAGATCCTCGAGGGCGTGCGGCTCCTCGCCCGCGAGGAAGGCGTGTTCTCCGAGCCCGCAGGAGGCACGACCGTCGCGACGTTGAAACGGGCCCGCGAAGACGGCCGCCTCGACCGGGATGAGCGGGTCGTCCTCTTGGTGACCGGGAATGGGCTCAAGACTCCGGCCGTCTGGGGGAATGCCTTCCCGCCGCTCGCCCCGATTCTACCGACCTTCGCCGCCGTCGACGCGTTCCTTGGAGGACAGGCCCGTGGTTAAGATCGTCATCGCTTCGCCGATTGCGACGGCGACCGGAGGCGAACGGGAACTCGAGGTCGACTTCCAGGGGACACTCCGAGACCTCTTCGACGTCGTCACGACGAAGTACGGAAGGCAATTTCAGCAGCGAATCTTGGAGGCGGATGGCGCCCTGCGTCGGTTCGTCAATGTATACGTGAACGGCGAGGACGCTCGGTTCCTCGCAGGACTCGACACGCCGATCCCTCGGGACGCCACGGTCGATCTGCTCCCGGCGATTTCGGGTGGGTGAGTGGAACCCATGGCCACGGGATGGGTCCGAGCCCGCGCACCGGCGACGATTGCGAACCTGGGCCCCGGGTTCGACGTGTTCGCGCTGGCCATCCGGGGACTTGCGGACGAGGTCGCGGTCCGACCCGCAGAACACGATTCCCTCCGGGTCCAAGGGGTCGACGCAGCGGACATCCCGTCCACCTTCTCCGGCAACACGGCCGGAATCGTGATCGAGGCGCTTCGGGCGGCGACGGGGATCACGCAATCCATCGAAGTCCGCGTCACGAAAGGCATCCCCTCCGGCCGCGGCCTGGGCAGTTCCGCCGCTTCCTGTGCCGCGGCGGCCCTCGCGTTCCTGCGAGCCTTCCCCAAGTCCCGTGACCTCGGTATCACGGGAATCCTTCGGGCGGCCGTCGAGGGTGAGGCCGCGGTTTCCGGGCGGCACTACGACAACCTTGCGGCCGCGCTCCTCGGGGGCTTCGTGACCCTCGGATCAAGCGAACCGGTTCTGCTCTCCCGCATACCCGTGAATCCGCGGATCGCCCTGGCCATCGCGATCCCCCGGTTCGTCCTGCGGACCGCGGACATGCGGGGGATTCTGCCGTCCGTCGTGCCGCTTCGGGACGCCGTTTCGAATGTGGGCCACGCGGCGATCCTCGCCCTCGCACTCGCACGGGGCGATTCAGCTCTCGCCGGTCGTTGCCTGGAGGATCGGTTCGCAGAGCCCGTGCGAGCGCCGTCCCTGCCCGGGTACGCGGAGGCACGGTCCGCGAGCCAAAGGGCGGCCGCCCCGGGCTTCGCCCTCTGCGGCTCCGGGTCCAGCGTCTTCGCCTTCGCCCCGGACCGAACGGTCGCGGGCGACCTGGCCGAGGCGATGTGCGATGGGTTCCGGTCCCAGGGCCAGGCGGCAAGCCCGTTCGTGGCTTCGGTCGACAACCGCGTGCCCATCGCAGGCCTCGTCCCCGCTTTGGGCCGCCGATTCTACGTCCTCACCGGGCGCGGTCCTGTCGGGAGTCAATCGGGTCGTCCCTCTCGAATTCCTCCGATCGAGGCCTGATTTCCTCCGTTCCGACAGGCCGCACTACTTGTGTACCTT
>VBMC01000143.1 GCA_005879015.1 Methanobacteriota archaeon | reverse complement strand
AGCCCGGCCCGATACCGCGAACGCGACACCATCGAGGCGATCCGCTCCGTCGCATCGTGACCGTCGACTTCCGCGAGGGTCGTCAGGACGCCTTCGATGTACGCGGGAGCTTGGACCACGACACCGACGATTGGGACGGATTCGTCGGAGAAGTGGAACGGGGCATCGTCGATCCCGAGGAATCGGGATTTCGGCTTCATCACATCAGCTTCAGGCCGCCCGTGACCTGGTCCACGATGGCGTTCGGGCCCGGTCCGATCCCCAGGCACGTGACCGTCCCGGGCGGAAGTTCCGTGAGGCCGGCATCTTCCACGAGCGCGGTCGTGAGTCCCATCGAACGGGCCTTCGTCCGTAGGCCGTGCAGCTCGGACAGAGTCCCGCCCTTCACGACGACCTTCTTCTGGCCCTCCGCCCACCATTCCGCGAACCATTTCCGGTGACGGGCCTTCGCGTCGAAGGCCGCCATGACGGAGGCGTGGGCGACCTGGACCGCGAGCTTGCCCCGCGACAGCTCCAGGTCCGAGCGGACCGCGATGACGAGCTTGTACTCCATGCGCCCTCCGGTCAGTATAGCTCCGCGGCCCGTTCCTCTTCGAGCTCCTTCAGCTTCGCCTCGACCGCCTTCAGCTCCACGCGGGAGCGGTCCCGGACCTCCTCATAATGGGTCCGTGCGCCCGCAGACTGCATCCGCATCCGCCGTTCGGCGTCCTTGATCGCGCGCCGCAGGCTCTCCCGTTTCTCCGCGAGCTCTTGCAGCTTCAGGCGGACGCGATGGTCCCGCTGCTCTTCGGTCAGCAGCTCGCCCGGCCCCGGTTTCGGGACGCGCGCGAGGGCCGGATGGAGTCGCGCCATCCAGGGATATGCACCCCGCCACCAGCCGAGGACGAAGAAGGCCGCCGAGAGTCCGATCAAGCCACCCGCGATGTTCGGTCCCACGACGTAGCCGAGGCCCGTCGCCTCGTTCACGCCAAAGGAATTCAGGAAGAACGACCAGAACACGGTGACCGCGATCGAGAGGACGATGCCCAAGGTGAGGCGGTACAACCCGTCGTACTCGCGGTCCAACTCCCCTTTCCGCGGATAGAGGGCGTTGATGAGCAAGTATCCCGGCAGGAAGAACAGGAGCACGAGGGCCCCGATCACACGCGCCGTCGCGGCGATGGCGCTGAGGACATCGTCCGCCAACGCGCGGCACCACCGGCCCGAGTCTATTTGAAGATTGTGCGCGGGGCGCGAACGGGAGGGAAAGGCTTAGGTGTGGGGCCCCTGCATCCGCCTCCGGAGGTCCCCGAACGGAACGGAATCGCATCAAGACGTACGTCCGCAGTTTGGACGACATCGTCGGCGGCGGGATCCCGGACGGTTTCGTCGTCCTCCTGAACGGCGCACCCGGGACGATGAAGTCCTCCTTCGCCTACTCGATCCTCTACCAGAACGCCCTGCGGGAAGGTCGCAAGTCCGCGTACTTCACCCTCGAACAGGGCAAGGACCTCACCCTCGAGCACATGGCCTCCCTCGGCATGGCGGACGAGCGCGCCGCGCCGAACATCACGACGCTCGACATGGGGAACATCCGGAAAAACCTGAACTACCTCCAGGGGCGTGGCACCTGGCTCGAGCTCTTCAAGATGTATTGCAACAACGTGATGAAGATGGATTCGATCTCCGTCCTCGTCGTCGATTCCCTCGATGTGCTCGAGACGATGGCGAAGATGCAGGACCGCCGCTCCGAGCTGTACTTCCTGTTCGAATGGTTGCGGGACCTCGGCCCGATGACGATCCTGATCTCGGAACGGCCCCTCACGGCCGGCACGGGGACCGCGCCGCCGGAAGAAGCCTACCTGGCGGACGGCATCATCAGCCTCGAGATGCATCCCACGTCGGATCTGTTCGTCCAGCGGCGCCTCCGGGTCGTGAAGATGCGGTCGACGAAACACGAGACCGGGTACTACGCCCTCACGTTCGAGGACGGCGGCTTCGAGGTCACGCGGGCCGTGACCGGGACGTCGTAGAGGGCCGGGTTCGATCGCGGATCGGTTCCATCCGCTCCATAGTGTCGAAACCGCGAATGTCCCCGGTAGGCCTTTATACGGGCCGGAAGGATGGCATCGGGTCCGCGCGACGCCCTCGTCGCGACGGTTCACCCGCCCACCGGTCATCCATGGCCCAGACCACACCTTCGGCGGTCGCGGGGACGACAGGCGAACCGCCGTTCGCCGTCCTCGTGGTCGACGGAAACGAAGAGCACCAGATCCTCAGCGTGGCCGCCCTCACCCGGAGCGGCTGCCTCGTCCGGACCGCGGCGTCCGGCAAGCAAGCCCTCCAGCTTGCGATGGGGAATCGTTTCGACGCCGTCGTGATCGGCAGCAAGCTGCGCGATGCGACCGGGATCGAGGTCCTGCGACTCCTCGCGGATCGCTTCCCGACGACGCCGATGATCTTCGTCGTCCCGCCGGACGGAGAGGAGGCGGCCCTCCAGGCGATGCGGTCCGGCGCGACCTCCTATATCGTGAAGACGCCACGGTACACGGAGCTCCTGCCCGCGATCGTGGAGGAGCATATCCAAGAGGCTGCGAACCGACGTCGCCTCGCCGAGACGGAACAGACGCAAGCGCAGGCCCTCACGGAACGGAATACCGCCGAGGAGCGACTGTCCCAGAGCCAGAACCGCCTCCGGATGATCCTCCAGCAGGCCCCCGTCCTGGTCTGGAGCACGGACAAGGAACTCCGGGTCACGTCCGCGATGGGCGGCGGATTCCGGACCCTGGACACCGCGCGAAGCGGGGAGCGGAGCCTTACCCTGTTCGAATACTTCAACATCCCCGACGACGACCTGGAGCCAATCGCGTCGCACCGCCGAGCCCTCGCCGGGGAAGGCGTCGCCACCCAGATCGATTGGCAGGGCCGGACGTACGACGTGCACATCGAGCCCCTGCGTTCCCCGGAAGGCGCGATCCTCGGGACCATCGGCGTGGCCTTCGACGTGTCGGAGCGGATGCGGACCGAGGAGACCCTCCGACGGAGCGAGGAACGGTTCCGCCTCCTGGGTCGGGCGACCAACGACGTCGTGTGGGACTGGGACCTCCAGACGGACGGGCTCTGGGTGAACGAGAACGTCTCGAAGGTGTTCGGATTTCCTCCCGAGGAGATTGAACCGACCGGGGCTTGGTGGACGGAGCACCTGCACCCGGAGGACCAGGAGCGCGTCGTCACGAGCATCGACCAACTTGTCCGCAGCGGCGGATCCGTGTGGACCTCGGAGTATCGGTTCCGTCGCCGGGACGGGACGTATGCGACCTTGGTGGACCGTGGCTACATCCTCCACGATTCGACCGGACACCCGGTCCGGGTGATCGGTTCCGCGATCGACGTTTCCCAGAAGCGGAAGACGGAAGCGATCCAGTCCGCCGTGTACCGGATCTCGGAGGCCGCGAATTCGGCCAGGGACCTTCCCGAATTGTACGGCCAGATCCACAAGGTGGTCGGCGGCCTGATGCCCGCCGCGAACTTCTACATCGCCCTGTACGACGATCAAGCCGATGCCTTGGAGTTCCCATACTTCGTCGACGAGGAGGAGAGCGCTCCCTCTCGTCAACCGCTGGGCCGCGGCCTCACCGAGTATGTTCTTCGGACGGGCCGTCCGCTCCTGGCCTCCCCCGAGGTCTTCGCGAACCTCGTTCGAGAGGGAGAGGTCGTCTCGGTTGGACCGCCGTCGGTCGACTGGGTCGGCGCCCCGCTCGTGAGCCAGGGCAAGACGGTCGGCGTGATCGTGGTCCAGAGCTATGCGGAAGGCGTGCGCTTCGACGAGGAGGACAAGCGCGTGCTCAACTTCGTTTCGGAGCAGGTCGCCATGGCCATCGACCGCAAGCGCGCCCAGGAACGTCTCTTGGACGCAGAACGGCTCGCCACGATGGGCCAACTGGCGGGTTTCATTGCCCATGAGTTGAATACGCCCCTCACGACGATTTCCCTTCTGACGTCCGCCGCGAGCAAGCGAGTGACCGATCCGGTCGCACTCGGGAAGCTCGAAAAGATCGACACGGAGCGACGGCGCGCCGCGAGGATCGTCCACGGGTTGGTGAGTCTTTCGAAGAGTCGGCAGATCCATCCCATCGAGACGGACCTGCGATCCGTCGTCCGATCCGCGGTCTCGCAGATGCCGCGGAAACGCAAGAAGGGTGTGACCCTCGAGGTCGAGGTGGTGGAAAAAGCCGCGGTGGCGATGGTCGATCCCCCGCTGATCCAGGAATTGTTGGTCCACCTCCTCGACAATGCGATGCACTCGACCGCGAAAGGATCCGTCCGCGTTCGGGTCGAAGAGCGTCCGCACGCGTTCGCGGTCACGGTCGCCGATACCGGGAGCGGGATGACACCCGAGGTCGTGGCTCACCTGTTCGAGCCCGTCTCCGCGACGAAGGTCGAGGGCGAGGGAATCGGCCTAGGCTTGCTCCTGGCAAAGCACATCGCGACCGGGCACGGTGGCTCTCTCGAGGTCGCCTCCGAGCCGGGGCGCGGAACCACGGTCACGGTCCTCCTCCCTCGAAGGGAGGCGGCATGAAGATTCTCGTCGCCGATGACGACAAGACCCTCCGGGAAGAGCTCGCGGCGCTCCTGCATGAGGACGGACACGCCATCGTTACCGCCGGGGACGGGGGCGAAGCGCTTCGCACGGTCGAGCGGGAGTCGTTCGACGTCGCCCTCCTCGACCTTCGGATGCCCAAAGCCACCGGACTGGACGTCCTGCATCGTCTCCGGGTCGTGAGGCCCGAGACCGCCGTGGTCATGATCACGGGCGAGGGGACAATCGACGCCGCGGTCGAAGCCATGAAGGGAGGGGCGATCGACTTCGTCGAGAAACCGTACGAACTCGAAGCGCTCCGGCGCACTCTCCACATGGTGCAGGAAGAGAGGACCGCCCGAGCCCTGCTCGGCGCGGTCGCGAGCGATACGAAGATCTCCGATGTCGTTTCCGAGGCGGCGGGGCGTGCCGCGCTCCTCGCCGTCCTTGGACCGCGCGCGAAACCGCCGTCGGGCGCTACGCTGGTCCTCCGCATCGCGCAAGAGGGCCGACCGCCGAACGCCTTCGCGCCCGCGCAGTTGTACCATCTGAACACCGCGATCGAAGGATACCTGAACGGCGTCGAACGTCCCGTGGTCTACGCCGATGACCTCGACATGATCGAGGCGGTGCATGGTCGGGAAGACCTCCGGGCCTGGATCCGCCACATGAGCGGGAAATGCGCCGCGAAAGGCGGCACGTTGGTCTTTCGGTCGTCGGATGCGACCCTCGCTTCCGAGGTGGGTCTTGAACCGGAGCCGGGAGCCTCGTCCGTGGTCCTCCAGGGAATGCTCGAGTCCCTCGCGAATCCGATTCGCCGCGCCGTCGTGGGCTTTGTCTTTTCCTCCGGACCCGTGGCGTATTCCGCAATCCTGAAGAAGAACTTCGTCGACTCTTCATCGAAGCTTTCCTTCCATCTCCAGAAACTCCAATCGGACGGACTGTTGACGAAAGTCGACGCCGGACGGTACGCGGTCACCGACGCAGGTCAGCGAGCCTGGCACGTCGTCCGCGCGCTCTCCGACCGCAAGGCGCCTTCATTGCTGATATCGAAATCGTGAAAGACCGATCCGACTCCAGACGGCGCACGCTTGTCAACCGCGCTCAACTGGGCGGTATATACCGTCACGCCTCCATCGGTCGTGTTAGTGAAGGACGATGATGCTCCTGGCGCCAGAAAAGACGACAATCGCGGGGGGGCGCATCCTGATCGTCGATGACGACGACGGCGTGCGCGAAAACCTCGCGGAACTGTTCCAGGTGGTCGGTTACTCCGTCGTGACGGCGGGCAGTGCCCCCGAGGCGATGGGGAAGCTCGCGCACCACGACGTGGACCTCCTGCTCACGGACTACCGGATGCCTGGGCCGAACGGAGTCGAGTTGATCGAGTCCGCTCGCCGCGTGAAACCCGGCCTTCGTGCGATCCTCATGACTGCCTTCGGTGACAGTTTCACGGAGATCGAGAGCGTGCGCCGCGGGGCCATCGGATACGTGAACAAGCCCTTCGAGGCGGACGAGATCACCAACCTCGTCTCGCGGATCCTCGGACTGCGGGGGGACTGAATATGATGGAGCCTTTGCAACTGAGCCAGACCGTGATGGACGAGTACTCCGCACGGATCCTCATGGGCACCTTCGAACGGCCCGTGTCCGCGCTGGAACTCAGCCGCCGGTTCGGGATTCCGATCGCCGCCTGCTACCGCCGGATCAAGGAGCTCGAGGGACTGGGCCTCGTTTACTGCGAGCAAGAGTTGCCTTCTCGCAACGGAAAGGGTCTCCAGCTGTTCCGTTCCCGATTGAAGTCGGTTCGCATCAGCCTGGAGGACGGCAACCTCCGGGCCCGGGTCGAGGTCGGCCCGCCCGGCGTGTTGGCCGCCCCGCAAGGCGAAGTCAGGGAGCAAACCCTGAACCTCCGCGGCGCCCTGCTGCCCGCGTAAGACTTTGTACCAATCGCCGGATTCGCGGGCATGGCCGACGCAACGACGTCCGTCGGTGAGCTCCGGGACCGCGTACGTCAATTCGTCCACGCGAGGGATTGGGAGCGGTTCCATGCGCCGAAGGATCTTGCCATGGCGATCTCGATCGAGGCGTCCGAACTCCTAGAGCGATTCTTGTGGCGAGGATCCGGGACCCTCGCGGAGCTGTCCTCCGAGGATCGCTCGGCCATCGGCGAGGAGCTTGCGGATGTCCTCATCTATGGACTGAGTCTGGCCAACGCGATCGAGATGGATCTCTCCGAGGCCATATTGGCGAAGCTCAAGAAGGACGAGGCGAAATATCCGCCCGACCGGTACCGCGGCCGGGCACGTTGAGTCTGTCTCGGAAGGTTGTCAAGAGACCTGCGCTCGATTTTCGTGCCGCGACGGCCGCAAACGCACCACGCTGTGGCCGTCCGACTCATATCGGTCCGCCGTGACGTACCCGCGGTCCAAGCATAGGGACCGAAGCGCCTCGTAGACGAACTCGGCCAGCGGCTCCAGGTTCACGGCATCCTCCAGGTTGTATGTCAGGAGAAGATCCAAGGCGTCGTCATCGCCCGCCTGATAGGCATGCCACAACGCGATTGCATCGGACCCCCGCAACCCGGACGTCTCGTCGCTGCGGGAGATCCCCATCTCGGCCTCGATGGACTTCAGGCCTCCGAAAAAGCCGAGACGCCGAAGGGGATGGAGCACGTCCATGTGGATCAGGTCCAAGCCCATCCGCGGGAACGCTTTCCGGAGGAAGGGGACGTCGAAGCTCGAGCCGTTGAACGTGACGAGCATCTTGGCTTGTCGGAGCACACCGGGAAGGTCCTCGAGGTTGTCGCCTTGGACGAACGAGCGTCTCCTCCTTCCGTCGTAGACGCCGACCACGGTGACGGCGTGTCGGCCGATCGAAAACCCTGTCGTCTCGATGTCGAGGTACACGACGTGCCGACGAAACGCATCGAACGCGCGCCATTGTTCCCGCGAAGGCAGCTTGCGTGCGAAGTAGCGATGGCGGCCGGAACGCAAAGCCTCCTTCGACCGTTCGACCTCGTCCTCGATCCATCGGGCGAGGCGTTGGCCGATTCGAGCCGGGCACGACGCCGCCGAGAAATCATCCCACGTCCGGATTCCTGAACGCCAGAGCCGTTCTTCGATCCGATACCCGACGCCCGCGATGTGGACGAACGTCTCGCGGATCATGCGGCGTCCGAACAAGAAGGAGCGTGCCATATCCCTTCGGGAGAGGTGGGCGAAGCCGCGGGAAAGCCTTAACGGGAAGGGTCCGATGGGCCGCGGGTGTTCGAGGTCCGCGAACGGGACGGGCTCGGTCGCATCGGCGTGATGGAGACCCGCCACGGTCGGGTGACGACGCCGGCATTGCTCCCGGTCGTGAACCCGAACCGACCGATCATCCCTCCGGCGGACCTCGCGAACCGATTCCATGCCGAGATCCTCATGACGAACGCGTACATCCTGGGGAGAGGGCCGCATCGAGAGTCGGTCCTTCGACAGGGCCTCCACGAATTCCTCGGATTCTCGGGCGCCATAATGACGGACTCCGGCGCGTTCCAGTCCCATGTGTACGGCGACGTGGACGTGACGAACGCCGAGGTGATCGAATTCCAGAAGCGGATCGGCACGGACTTCGGCACGATGCTCGACGTGTTTTCCGAACCGTCGCATGACCGAACGCAGGCCGCCGCCGACGTGGAGGAGACGATCCGCCGTGCGAAGGAGGCAGATTCCCTCCGAGGGGAGATGGCCCTCGTCGGAGCGGTCCAGGGAGGCCTTCATCCCGACCTCCGCGAACGGTGCGCGCGAGAGGTCTCCACCCTCGGGGTCTCCGTCTGCGCGATCGGCGGCGTGGTCCCCCTACTCGAGTCCTATCGCTTTCAAGATCTCGTCCGAGTCATCATCGCATCGAAGAAGGGCCTGGACCCGGCGAAACCCGTCCATCTCTTCGGGGCAGGCCATCCGCTCGTGTTCCCCCTCGCCGCCCTCCTTGGATGTGATCTATTCGATTCGGCCTCGTATGCGCAGTACGCGCGGGACGGGAGGATGCTGTTCCCCGATGGCACCCGACGGGCGTCCGAGCTCCGCGAGAGCGGTTGCCCGTGTCCGGTGTGCACCGACCATGCGATGAGGGAGATCGCCGAGGACGAGGCCCTCCTGGCGGAGCACAACCTGCACACCTGTTTCTCCGCCGTCCGCGAGGTGCGTCGCGCCATTGCGCATGGGGACCTCTGGGAGCTGGTCGAGCGTCGCGCCCGGGCTCATCCAACCTTGCTCGTCGCCCTGCGAGAGCTTCGTCACCACAACGAGTTTCTGGAGGAGTTCGAGCCCGTCGCGCGGCGTGGCGCTCTGTACTATGTCGGCCCGGAGACCGCACACCGGCCGGTCTTGCATCGGTTCCGGCGACGGCTCATGGAACGATATCAGCCGCCGTCGGCCAAGGGATTGGTCGTGCTCCCAGAAAACCGCCGACCCTTTACGGAGGCCTACGCTTCCGCGGTGGCGCGCGTTATGGAAACCTCGGACGTCCACGCGGTCGTCAAGTCCATCTGGGGTCCCGTTCCGCTCGAGCTCGACCACGTCTGGCCTATGGCCCAGTCCGTGGTGCCGGATTCGCTCGACGTCGAATCCCTCGAGGCCGCGGAAGTCTTTTTTCGTGAATGGGCCGAAGGCGCGGGCTATCCGTTCGGCCTTT
>VBMC01000142.1 GCA_005879015.1 Methanobacteriota archaeon | reverse complement strand
GACTCGCGCATCGTGATCATCGGGCTCCCGCAGGTCGCCGCGAGCCTCCATGCGGACCCGGAGCAGGCGATCTGGATCACCCAAGCGTACGTCCTTGGGAGCACGGTCGCGCTCCTCCTGATCGGCCGCGTCTCGGACATTACCGGCCGGGTGAAGCTGTACACGAGTGGCTTTGGCGTCTTCACGTTGGGTTCCCTCCTCACGGGCATCGCCGTGAACCCCGCCCAGGTCATCGCGTTCCGGGCGGTGCAGGGCCTCGGATCCGCGATCCTGTTCACGAACAGCGCGGCGATGATCGTCGATGCGACCCCAGCCGAGGAGCTCGGCCTCTCCCTCGGGATCAACCAGGTCGCGTTCCGGATGGGGTCCATGGCGGGATTGACCGTCAGCGGGATCATCCTCTCCGTCCTCGACTGGCGCGCGCTGTTCTACGTGAACGTCCCGATCGGGATTTTCGGGACGGCCTGGGCCCACTTCCGGCTCCGGGAGTTGGCGAAACTGGAACGAGGGGCGCCGATCGACTGGGGCGGTTTCGTCGCGTTCACCGTGTTCATCCTCAGCTTGCTCCTCGCGCTGACCGTCGCCGCGTATGGCGTATCGGAGGCCGCGACGATCGCGGGCCTTCTCGCCCTCTCTGCCGCCGGCCTCTCGGCCTTCGTCTTCCTGGAGCGGCGGCATCCCCATCCGCTCCTCGATCTGAAACTCCTGCGCATCCGCGAGTTCACCGGTGGCCTCCTCGCCCAGATTCTGAACGCGATCGCTTTCGGCGCCGTCCTCCTTCTGCTGAGCCTGTATTTCCAGCTCGTCCTCGACAAGAAGCCGCTCGAGGCAGGCCTCCTGATCATTCCCACGGACATCGCGACCCTCGCGGCAGGTCCGTTGAGCGGACGGCTCTCGGACAAGTATGGACACCTGCCCTTCACGACGACGGGGCTGGCTCTCACGAGCTTGTCCCTGTTTCTGTTCTCCACGACCGACGCGTCCACGCCATATCCGTTGCTCGTCGTGTACATGATGCTGCTCGGCGCGGGCCTCGGTTTCTTCGCGTCGCCGAACATCAGCTCGATCATGGGATCCGTGCCGCCCGTGCGACGCGGCGTCGCCTCCGGGTTCCGTGCGACCTTCTTCAACGTCGGCTACACGATCAGTTTGAACCTCGCGATCCTGATCACGACCTTCACCGTGCCCTACGCGCTCGTGACGCGCATCATCTCGTCGGGCGGGACGGGAATCTCGGAGGCGGACCGGATTCTGTTCGCCCAAGGCCTCAAGACGACATACCTTTGGCTCGCGGGGCTGAACACCCTCGCGATCCTCCCGTCCATGTTGCGCGGGCGGCGGACGAACGCCCAGAAGCCGGCCCCATCCCTCATCGTCGACCCGTGACCCACGGTCTGGCTGCGCGGGAAATCCTGTTGCGCGTCCGCGGAGGATGCCTTGCATCGGCACCGCGGCGGGCCGCAACGGTTATCAACGCCGCACGCGTTTTCGAGCTGCCTGCGATCGCAGGTGAAGGGATCCCCCCTCGATGTCCCTCCCCGCCAGCGAGGCCGCTCGTCCCGACGATGCCTCGCTTTCCCTGCAATTCGACGATGCGGACGCAGACCTGTTGGCTCGCGCCTTCCGCACCCGGGGGGACGGGCCTCGGGCATGGAGGCTCAACGGCGAGGTGCATCGGATCTCCCTCATCGACGGGTTCGACCGCCTGCTGGCGTGGCCCTCCCTGCGAGGCGTCGTCCGGTATCCGCACCAGGAGCGGACATGCCTGCGCGTCCTGCGCGAGATGCGAGGCCGTGCGATTCTCGCGGACGAGGTGGGCCTCGGCAAGACGATCGAGGCGGGGCTTCTCCTGAAGGAGTATGCGATCCGGGGCCTCGTCCGCCGGGCCCTGATCCTCACGCCCGCCTCGTTGACGGGGCAATGGCGGGAGGAGATGGAATCGAAGTTCGAGTTGCCGTTCGCGGTCCTCCGATCCGTTGGCGACTGGGAACGTCGGCCGTTCCTGATCGCGTCGATCGACACCGCGAAGCGCGACCCCCACCGTGCGTTGGCCCAACGGACGTCGTGGGACCTCGTGATCGTGGACGAGGCCCATCGCCTCAAGAATCGGCTCAGCGTGAACTGGCGGTTCGTCGCCGGCCTCTCGAAGAAGTACATGCTGCTCCTGACCGCCACCCCGGTCCAGAATGACATGGACGAGCTGTTCAACCTGGTCAGCCTCCTGAAGCCGGGCGCTTTGCACACGTACGACCGGTTCGTCGAACGGTACGTCGGGAGCGCGGACGGGCGGGTGCCGGCCCACGTGCCGGAATTGCGAGACCGCCTCCGGGACGTGATGGTGCGCAATCGTCGCGGGATCGCGTTCACGCTCCCTCCCCGGCGCGTGCACAGCCTCCCCGTCCGGTTGAGTCCCCGAGAACGCCGCCTGTACGACGACGTGACGGAGTTCGTGCGCGATGCCTATTGGTCGGTCTCCGGACGGATGTCGTGGGCCGCGCGGCTCACCCTGATCGTCCTGCAACGGGAGATCGGGAGCAGCACGTTCGCGGTCGCCGAGACGCTGAATCGGCTGACACAAAGCCCGCTCTTCGGGTCCGCGGAGCGGGGACGGCTCGAGGCCCTGCGGGACGACGCCCGGGCGATCCCGTCGAACGTGAAGGCGGATCGTCTCGCCGGCTTCCTTCGATCCTCGGACGAAAAGGCGCTCGTCTTCACCCAGTACCTGCGGACGATGCAGTACCTGAAAGGGGTCCTCGAACGCGACGGGCATCGCGTGGTCGTCTATCACGGCGGGCTCCCGCCGTCGGCGAAGGACGCAGCTGTCCAGGCGTTCCGGGGGGACGGCCAGATCTTTCTGAGCACGGAGGCGGGCGGTGAGGGCCGGAACCTGCAGTTCGCGCGGACGGTCGTGAACTACGACTTGCCCTGGAATCCCCTGCGGATCGAGCAGCGGATCGGGCGCGTGCATCGCCTCGGACAGGAGCGCGAGGTCCACGTCGTGAACCTGTGGGCCCAGGACACGGTCGAGGCCTATCTCATGGAACTCCTCGACCGGAAGATCCACATGTTCGAGCTCGTCGTCGGAGAGCTGGACCTGATCCTAGGGACCCTGGACGACCGGCGGTCCTTCGAGGACATGATGATGGAGATCTGGACCCTTCGCCAAGCGGAGGAACGGAGGGCCGCCTTGCGGCGGCTCGGGGACGCGCTCGTCCGGGCCCGCGACCAATATGACGCGATGCGGGAACGGAACGACGAGGTGCTCCGCGACGTGAGCGACGAGGTTCCCGCGTGAGCGACGCGGAGGCGTTGCGACGGTTCGTCCTCGACGCGCTCGCCGACGTGGGCGCGACCGTGTCGGAGGCCGAGCCGTTGTCCTGGATTCACGCTCCTGAACGCGTTCGGTCCGGTCTCGAAGTCCCTGCGACCTTCGCGATCACCTCCGATCCCGACCGGACGGGGGATTTCGAGGCGGAGCTCGTCGCGCCGGGCAGCTACTTCCTCGAGAGGATCGTGGCCCTCGCGGCCTCCCGCGGGCAATGGGACGTCGCGCGGTTCGAGGCCCCCGGCGCGGGGTGGATCGAACGCTCGTTGTCCGAAGCAGGTCTGGGGTCCGAGACAGGCGTCCACCTCGAGACAGCTGAACTTGGACAAACGGTCCTCCTCCTGTTGTCCTTCCGCGTGACCCTGGTGTCCGACGAGAAACGAGAGCACTTCCACCTCATCGCGGTCTCTCCGACCACCGGATCTGCATGGGAGGTGGATCCGACCATGGCGGACTCCGGGCTGATGGCGCTTCCGGAGGCCCGGATCGAACCGGACCTGCAAACCGCGTATCGTCTCGGCGCCGAGAAACTTCGTGAGACGACCCGCGAAGCGGTTGGTGCCTTCCGGGCCGTGAGCCTCGGTCTCCTGGAGGAAGAGGTCCGCCGGATCTTCGGCTACTTCGATCAGACGATCGAGGAAATCCAAGCCGCCGACCCCGACGGATCGCAAGACCTGCTGCGGGCGGTCCGAGGGGAGAGAGACCGCCGTCTTGCGGAGACCCTCGAGCGCTTCGATCCGAAGGCGAGGGCGTCCCTGTGCGCCATTCGCGCGATCCATGTTCCTACCGCCCTCCTCCGCCTGCGATTGCCGCATGGCCGTGGGATCGCTGCGACGGTCGACGCTTGGTCTCGTCGTGTGCACGGCCTGGCCTGCGACATTTGCCACGGAATCGATGGGCCGTGGATCCCGCACGCGGGGGCGGTGCGTTGCGCCCGATGCCCGCCTACGCCAGCCGAGTCCGTTCGACCTCGAGGCCGTCCGCGGTCGGATACTCCTCGACGAGGAACGCGGGACGGCCGAGGCTCGGCGCGATCGCCTCGAGGATCCACGGCGCGATCTCGAGCCTCTTCCGGACGTCGTCGAGCCCCATGAGGTCCTTCGGCACCCGATGCGTGGACGCCAGCTCCCGCATCAGCGGTTCGAGGTCGGATCCTTCCAAGATTCCCTTGACCAGCGTCCCATCGTCCGTCACGACCTCCCAGGGTCGCGCGACGTTCTCCGCCCGCCGTTTGATGCGCGATCGGAGCTGCCATCCGTCCTTGTACCCGCTCGTGCAATAGTGGACCGTCGTCGGCCACTTGCGTCCGAGGATCCGCAGGGCGACCGGGTCGGCCCCCTTCACGCCGTACGAGAGCTCGTGCTTCATCTCGTACCCGTGGACCTTCATCCGCGGGAAGTTCGCGTCGGAGAACTCCATCTCGTTCAGGTTCACGAAGGCGAGGCCCTCGGCCCCGGCCCACTCGATCAGGCGGACGAGGTCCGCCTCCCGCTCCGGGATCAGGGGGACCTCGATCCCGACCGTCAGGCCGAGGGACCGGGCGAAGCGTGAGGCGGCCACGAAGGCGCTGTCCGCGGCGCGGGACCAGAGGCCCGGCGGGACGTGGAAACGGATCTCGTCGAGGCCCGCCTCCGCAAGCATGCGGATCTTGCCCGCGTCCGTGGACATCGTGTACAGGTGGGTGTGGAACGTCGGGCCGAACTCCGCCTTCAGGAGGCGGATGTACCGGCATGTCCGTTCGACGGCGTCGAGGGGGTCGCCGCCCGTGATCCCAGCGCCTGTCGCGCGGATGGCCCGGGCCTCCTCGAGGACGTCCTCGTCCCGCGTGACGCGCTTCTCGTCCGCGAAGACGACGTCCTTGTACATCTTCTCGTCCGAGACGGGACAGTAGAAACAATGGAAGGAACAGATGCCCGTGACAAAAAGGACCATCTTCGCCCCGTCCGTGCACTGGCGGCAACCGACGGGAAGGCCGCCGCGGGCGAATCCTCCGAAGGGCCGCTCCTGGATACGCACGCGTCGACGAACCGACGAAGGGGGATAAACATTCCCCACCACGAAGGAGAGGGGGAGCAGACCAGGGACGCCGAGAGGAAAACGTACCTCTAAGTGGAGGTATGAGCCGCCTCGATGAGGCCTTCGATCCGGGCCCGCCGCGCCGCGAATTCCTGCTCCGCCTTCCGGTGGTAGACGGCCATCCGGCGCAAGAGATCGGACCGGGTGGACTCCGAGTCCACGCGACCGATGTAGTCCTCCTTCCTCTCCGACCGTCCGTTCGTTCGCTCGTAGTGCCAGAAGTAGAAGTACCGCCGCCCGTCGAAGTCGCGAACACGAGCTCCGCATCCGATTTCCATTTTCATACCCCTAAGTAGAGGTATGCCGCGAGAGGCTTCTCCGTTTCCGGGGGAGGTATGCGAAAGTGTCGCGAGTGCGCGTCGGGACCCCGAAGTCCAAATCCTCCCGTGTGATGGGGCGATCCGGGGAATTGCAGGATGACCGAAGCGGTAATCGTGGGCGCCGTGCGGACCCCGATGGGCCGACACCATGGCGCGCTCAAGGACGTCCGGCCGGACGACCTCGCGTCGCTCGTGGTGGGCGAGGTCGTTCGACGGGCCAGCCTGGACCCTGCCCTCGTGGACGAAGTGTACCTCGGCTGCGCGAACCAGGCGGGGGAGGACAATCGGAACATCGCTCGCATGGCGGCCCTCCTCGCGGGCTTCCCCGTCTCCGTGGCCGGCCTGACCTTCAACCGACTCTGCTCTTCAGGTCTCGCGGCGATCAATGCCGCAGCGCGGGCCATCAAGACGAACGAAGGCGAGGTGTTCGTGGCCGGCGGCGTCGAGAGCATGACGCGGGCGCCATACGCGATCCCGAAGAACCTCGATGGCGGCATGGGGAACCTCACCGCCTGGGACACCACGTTGGGATGGCGCTTCCCGAATCCGCGGCTGAAGGCCCAGTACGGGAACGAGGCGATGGGCGAGACCGCGGAGAACTTGCAGGAGCAGGAGCCCAGGATTTCCCGCGAGGAACAGGACCGGTTCGCGTTGGAGAGTCACCGCCGGGCGATCGCGGCGATTACTTCCGGAACGTTCGCAGAGGAAATTGTTCCGGTGTCCATCCCGCAGAAGGGAGGCGAATCCCTCGTCGTCTCCCGCGATGAGCCGCCCCGAGCCGACACGTCCCTCGAGGCGCTCTCGAAGCTCCGCCCCGTGTTCCGGGAAGGCGGCACGGTAACCGCGGGCAACTCGAGCGGGATCAGCGATGGCGCCGCGGCCGTTTTGTTGATGAGCGATCGTAAGGCCGACGAGCTCGGACTCACCCCGCTCGTTCGGATTCTCTGCTCCGCCGCCGCGGGGGTGGAGCCGCGGACCATGGGCCTCGGTCCCATCCCGGCCACCCGAAAGGCATTGTCGCGCGCCGGCCTCTCGGTGGAGGATCTCGGCTTGATCGAACTGAACGAGGCGTTCGCCATCCAGGCGCTCCGTGTCATGCGTGAGCTGGGTTTCCGCCCGGAGATCACGAACGTGAACGGCGGGGCGATTGCGTTGGGCCATCCTTTGGGATGCTCGGGAGCGCGGATCGTGTGCACGTTGGTCCATGAGATGGGACGGCGCGCATCGAGGGAACGGAGGCCGTATCGCGGGCTCGCGACCTTGTGCGTCGGTGTGGGTCAGGGGGAATCCATCGTCGTCGACTCGGTCCGCGCCGCCTCGAGGTAGGCCTTCAACGACTCGATGGCCGTCGACCAGACCGCGCTCCAGTCGCCCGGGACGGGCTTGGGCGAACGGTGCGACAGGTGGACGACGGTCTGAGGGCCTTTCGGACTCAACTCGTACACGACGCTCGTGACGACCGACGAGCCCTCGACGACGATCGGCCATTCGAAGGAAAACTTCCTCGGGCCCTCAATCCACGTGATGGTGCCCTCCACCCGTCCGGACGGCAAGGTGCCTTCGTACACGCCGCTCATCTGGGCATCCACGCGAACGTCCTGGGCCCACCAGGCCCCGAGCTGTGCTGGATCCGTCAGGGCCTCGAACACCTTTGCGGGGATCGCGCCCACGGTCGCCTTCGCGTTCGCCAGGACGACCGGCGGTCCCACTTTGGGGGCCGCCTCCGCCTTCGCCGAAATCGGTGCCTCGGGCATGCCAGGCTCCGCCGCCGAATGTCGGTGGGCTTCATAATCCTGACGAAGCCAGTCGCGGTCTAGAGACTCGGCTTGCCCGGTGCGCGCGCCCGAGATCCGCCTCACAGCGGGTTCTTGCACCGGGCGCAGACGAGGCGACAGTCCTGCTTGCACTCGAGGCACGTGCCGTGGAGGAACCGCTCCCGGACCGGCGCATGGTGGCAGTCGCTCACCGCGGTGACCATGTGCCCGCAATAGTCGCACAGATGCTGGACGGGCTTCTTCCCCGCGACGTACCGCTGATAGGCCATCAGGATCACGAGGACCAGGACGAGCGCGCCGATGATCAGCCCGACCATCCAACACTGGAGGCTCCCTTCGTTCTGGAAGGGCACGTCGGTCCCGGGGACCGCCATGGGGGACCCGATGCCGCCTTCCCGTTCAAATAACAATGGGTGCGAAAGTCTCCCGTTAGAGGAAAGCCGAACGAAATCCGCGGGCCTATGAGGCCTGGGCGCGTACGGACCCGCGGTGCGAACATGATCCTGACGACCCGGACGATCGGGCTCCTCGTCACGATGGCCGTCGTCACGGGCGGGGCCGCCTGGGGCGTGCATGCGCTCATCGCCTCGGCCGCAGACGCGGGTTCCGATTACGGACTCGATACGAACGGGAACGGGAAGTTCGAATGGCTCGTCGTCGAGGCCCAAGTCTCCCTACCGGCCGCGGGCACGTGGGAGATCTATGCGGACCTCTCGACCGCGAAGGCGCCCGCCATGGGTGCCTGCGGGATCGGCGTCCCGCGGCCCTTGCCCATGATGCACACGAGCACGGTCTACGGGCCGATCGCGTGGACGAACGAGCGGTACTTCTTCCCCGCCGGATCTCAGACCGTACGGATGTCCTTCAACGGGACCGAGATCGCCCGGGCCGGGTTCGACGGGCCCTACGCGGTCCATGCCCGCCTGTCCCTCGGCGGCCTGCCGTACATGGGGATGCCCACATCCGGGCCGATACGGTCGGACGGATTCGTCGAATGGAATTACACGACCCACGCGTATGCGGTCGGCGACTTCGACCCGCCCGTTCGAACGGCGTTCTTCACCGGGGGCCACACAGATTCCGCGGTCGACGTGGACGCGGATGGACTCGCGGACTTCCTCGAGTTGACGGCCGACGTGCACGTGAACACGGCGGGACACTACACCATGTACGGAACCCTGTCCAAGGGATCGGGCTCCGACGCCATCCGATCGATCGCGTACGCCTACCGCGACTTCAATCTCACGATGGATGACACGAAGGTCTTCCTGCGGTTCCGCGGGGACCAGCTCCGTCAGGCAGGGCTCGACGGACCGTGGGAGTTCGCCCTCACGCTGTTCGGACCGGTCGATCAAGTCGTCGGGATTGGTCCGCTGACGGGCGGCCTCCTGCGGCCCGTCCCCATCTCGTACCCGGAGATGCTCTGCGGATCGACCCGAGCCTATCGCGCGACTGACTTCGACGACACGGTCGAGTTCCTGCGGTACACCGGTCGCTTCGAAGAATCGACCCAGGACTGGAATGGGAACGGGAAATACGACGTGCTCGTCGTCCGAGCGGAGGTGGACGTCCTGCTCGGTGCGGGGTTCGCGGTCTCCGGCGTCCTGCGTCCCGTCGGCGGGTCGGCCGAACTGGCGCGGGCGGCGGGTCAGCTGTGGCTTCGGGACGGCCTCCAGTGGGTGGAGTTCGTCTTCCCCGGTCCTCCGATTCGCGGGAACGGTGTCGACGGACCCTACGAGGCGACGTTGTCCATCACCCCGGGTCCATCGGGCATCGATCCGACGACGACCTACATCATCGCGCTCGTGTTCGAAGATTCGCTCGAGGTCGGGGTGACGAATGCCACGGGCACGATCGTCGGATCGTTCCAGACGAAGGTGTATCTCGCGAGCGGAACGGAACAATCGTTCACGTTCTCCGTCAGCGGGCTCTCGAGCGGCCGCTACACGGTCACCGTGATCCTCGGCCCCGAGTCCCGACCCGTCGACACGCGGACCGTCGTCGTGACCGTCTGAATGGTCGAGGCAAACCTCAAGGGCCGCGGAGCCGTGCGGCGCGCCGTGGATGGCGACCCGCGCGAGGTCCTCGCGGACCTGGGCGTCCGACCTCGCCGGCGGATGGGCCAACATTTCCTGATCGATGCCCGCGTGGCCGCCAGGCAAGTCGCCCACGCGCACATTCGGCGGTCGGACGTCGTCCTCGAGATCGGGCCTGGGCTGGGCGTCCTCACGCGCCTCCTCGCGGAACGGGCCCAGCGGGTTGTTGCGATCGAGGCCGATCGACGCTTCGCCGAATATCTCCGCCGCAGCCTTCCCGACGTCGAGGTGATCTCGGGCGACGCATTGAAGGTCGAGTGGCCGCCGTTCGACGTGATGGCCTCGAACCTGCCGTACCAGATTTCCTCCCCGCTGACGTTCCGGCTGCTGGAGCATGCGTTCGATCGGGCCATCTTGATGTACCAATGGGAATTCGCGCGACGGATGCGGGCGAAGCCCGGGACCGCCGACTACTCCCGACTCACCGTGGGCGTGTACCGTCGGGCCGCATGCGAGATCCTGGAACGGGTCCCCCGGAACGCGTTCCATCCGCAGCCGAGGGTCGATTCCGCCATCGTCTCCCTCGTGCCCAGGCCGGCCCCCTTTCCCCTTTCGGATCCCGACCGGTTCGACACGGTCGTGGACGCGTTGTTCGCGCACCGACGGAAAACGGTGGAGAACGGCTTGCGACTTGGGTGGGAGCTCTTCGCGCCGTCGAAAGAGGCGCTCGAGGCCGTCCTGCCCCACGTCCCCGATCGAACCCGCCGCGTCGGGGAATTGTCGCCGGAGGACATCGCGCGGATCGCCGACGCCTTACGCATGGCGAAAGGTTAATGGCACGACGGCCAATCGCTACAGTCCATCCCGACGTGGGGGAGCCGATGGTCCGGAAGAAGACCACTTCTGAGTTGGAACAGGCCGAGATCAAGCTCGAGAGCCTCCTTCAGAAGCGGGACATGTTGAATGACGAGGCGCAGCAGATGCGCCAGGAGCGGGACCTCGTCCACGAGAAGAAACGGGAGGTCGGCGAGAGGCTGCGGGCCTTGCAGGACCGCCGCGCCTCCTTCGCCGCCGAAGCCCGTGCCCACCGTGAGAAACGGGACGCCCTGCAGGGAAAGGCGAAGGCGCTCATCGAATTGAAGCGGAAGCTCCGGACGTCCGGCCATACGGACGTCGGGGCGGAGTTGCGCGCCTTGACGAGACGCGTGTCGCAGATGGAGATGCGGCAACAGACCGCGTCGCTGACGGTGAGCAAAGAAAACGAACTGATCAATGAGCTCAAGGAGTCGATGAAGCGGCTCAAGGTGTTGCAGGGACTGAAGTCGGATCAGGACAAGATCGCGAAGGAGGTCCGGGATCTCGATGGAGGCATCACGGAACTCTTCGAGGCCGCCGAGAAGGAACACGCGGCCGCCATCGCCTTGAGCGGGAAGGCCCGCGCCGTCCACGAGGAGACGGTCGGCCTGTCCCGCGAGGTCGCTGCGCTCGTCTCGGACGGCAACGAGAAACACGAGGCGTATCTCGCGGCGCGCGAGAAGGCGGACGAGGTCCACGCCAAGGTCGTCGAGATGCGGGAGAAAGTCCTCTCGATCAAGGGCGCGAAACGGGCGGAGATCCGGGAATCCCGCGATCTCCTCCGGCAGCAGAACCGCTCCGTCCGAGCGGCCCTCCTGGACGAGAAGAAGCTCGAGGCCTCCGCGGACGCCGCGCTGAAGGCGTTGATGGAGAAGGGCAAGGTGGAGATCGGTCGATGAAAGCCGTCGTCCTCGCGGGCGGCGAAGGCACCCGCCTCAAGCCCTTGACCTACAAGCGACCGAAGCCCCTGATGCCCATCGCCGGCCGCCCGTGCATCGATTACGTCCTGCGGTCCCTCGCGGGGTCCGGGTTGCACGAGATCATTGTGACGACCGCGTACATGTCCGACGCGCTGATCAAGTCGATCGGCGACGGCCTCGATTACAACGCCTCGATCCTGTACAGCTTCGAAGAGAATCCCGCCGGCACGGCGGGGGCGGTCCGCCGGGTCGGAAATTTCTTCGACGAAACCTTCGTCGTCTCGATGGGAGACATCCTGTGCGATCTGGACTTCAAGGCGCTCTACGATTTCCACAAGCGCAAGGGCGCCGCCGTGACGATCGCCCTGACGGAAGTCTCGGACCCGACGCAGTACGGGGTCGTCGGCCTCGACGGGAACGGTCGGATCGCGAAATTCAAGGAGAAGCCGAAAGCCGAGGAGGCGTTCTCGAATCTCGTGAACGCGGGCATCTACGTCCTGGAACCGGAGGTCCTGGAGTTCGTCCCACCCGAGCAGAAGTTCGACTTCGCGAAGGACCTGTTCCCGAAACTCATGTCCAAAGGTCTGGGGCTGTACGGCTCGAAGATCGACGGCGTCTGGATGGACATCGGACAGCCGCACGACCTGTGGAAGGCGAGCATGGCGATCGTGACCCGAGAGGGCAAGCCGCTGCATCGGAAGGACGTGACCAGCGAGGGCCCCGTGATCCTCGATGAGACCGCTCGTCTCGAGCAAGGGGTCACCATCCGCGGCCCCTGTTACGTCGGACCGGCCGTGTTCCTGGGGAAGGGAAGCATCGCGGACAACTCCTGTCTGTACGATGGAGCGCGCCTCGAGACGCACGCGATCGCGGAGAAGAGCATCATCCTCGAGGGCAGCACGATCGGATCCGCGGCGCAGATCGTGGACAGCGTCGTCTCCCGCGATTGCGTCATCGGCGACGGCGCGCGGATCGTGTCGAGCATCATCGGGGAGGGCATGACGGTCCGCGCGGGCTCACGTCTCGAGAACGCGACCGTTTCCTTGCCGCCTCGTTGAGCCCGTCCCCGACCGATCGCCCGCAAGTTGCGGACCCTCGCCCGTAGGCTTACTCCGGCCGCCGCCGACGATCGAAGACGCGACCCCGCTTCACGACCGTTTCGACCGCATTGCCTCCCAGGCGATAGCCGAGGTGTCGCCACGAAGGGATGTCCAGGATCAGGAGGTCCGCGAGCTTGCCGGATTCCACACTCCCGACGTCGCGCTCCCGTCCGATCGCACAGGCCGCGTTGATCGTCGCTGCAGTGATCGCCTCCGCGGGGAGGAGTCCGTTGTGATGGCACGCCAAGGCGATCACGAGCTGCATCGACTCGCACCAGGTGTTCGGATTGAAGTCGGTCCCGATGGCGACGGGCACGCCTGCGGCGACGAGCCGACGGCCATCCGCGAAGGGGAGGTGGGATGCGAGGGAGGTCGCGGGGAGCAGGACCGCGACGACGCCCTCGCGGGACATCGCCTCGACCCCCTCGACGGAAGCATGATTCAGATGGTCTGCGGACGCGGCGCGCATCTCCGCCGCCAACGCCGAGCCGCCCGCGTCGGAAAGTTCGTCCGCATGCACCTTCGGAAGTAGCCCGGCGTCCCGGGCTTTGGTGAGGATTCGACGGGCTTGGTCCACGGAGAAGTAGCCCCCGTCGACGAAGACGTCGCAGAAGGAGGCGAGGCGATCAGAGAGGACCGCCTCCAGCATCTCCCCGGCGACGAGGTCGACATAGGCCTCCGGCCGACCGTCGAACTCGGACGGGATGGCATGGGCGCCGAGGAACGTCGGGACCACGTCGAGCCCCGCGATCCGTCCGGCCCCGGCGATCGCTCGCAGGATCTTGAGTTCGTCGACCGTGCGCAAGCCGTACCCGCTCTTCGCCTCCACCGTGGTCGTACCGAAGGCCGCCATCCCCCGGAGGCGATCCGCTCCGTCCTGAGCGAGCGCTGCTTCCGTCGCGTCCCTGGTCGCCCGGACCGTCTGGAGGATTCCTCCTCCGCGGGCCGCAATCTCCGAATAGGTCAGGCCCTGCGATTTCCATTCCACTTCGCGTTCCCTCGAACCCGCGAAGACCGGGTGAGTGTGCGGGGGACCTCGGACGTCGGGCCGATGTCGACGATGCGATCTCCCTCGGTGTACACGGCCCCGTCTTCGACGAGACCGAGTTCGCTCGCGGCCTCCCGCGTCCGGGGACCCGGGGTTCCTCCCAACGTGAGGAGTTCGGACGCATGCAGGACGAGGAGCGATGCCAGAGCCGGCGGACGTTCCCCGCGGGTAGCGCGCACCTTGTGCGCCCTCACGGTCATCCGAGCTTCGCCACCCCGAGGGAGTCGGATTGGACGATGAACGCCTTTCCTCCCGCGGCGCGGATGGCCTCCGCCGTCACGGAGGGACGGTCCGTCAAGGCGACGATGCTCCCGCCCCCTCCCGCCCCGGTCAACTTCGCCCCGTAGCTCGACGGACGGGCCGCTTCGACGAGCCGATCCAGGGAGGGATGGCCCACCCCGAGGTCCGTGAGGATCGTGTGATTTCGGTCCATCAGTTTTCCCGCGGCCACGAGGTCCTTGCGTTGCAACGCTCGAACGCCGTCCAAGGTGATCTCCCCGATCTGCCGGACCGCCTCGGCCGCGAGCGGGTCGCGGTCCACCCGGTCCTTCACCTTCGCGACGAGCGGACCCGTCGCCGCGCTGATCCCGGTGTTCCCGATGACGAGGTCCAGAGGAGGCAACGCGGTGCGGTGCACGAACCATTTGCGTTTGTCCCGTTCGATCGACCATAGGAGTCCGTCTCGGGGCTGTCGGAGCACCAAGATCCCGCCGCCCGCACTCGCCGTGCTCGTGTCGATCGGGCTCGCCCGACCCTGGACCTCATGTTCGACCTCGAACGCCTCCCGCGCGATCGCGAGGGGTTCGATTGACCCTTCCCGACCGTGCAGCGCGCCCAACGTCGCAACGGTCACCGCCGCCGACGAGCCGAGCCCGGCCCCGCTGGGGACCATCGAGCGGATCTCGATCCACAGCGGACTATCGGGTTTCGCCTTCGCCACCGCGGCTTTCACATAGCGGAACCGGGATTCCTCGAGGGACGCCCCGTCCACGAGCCATTCCGTGTGCGGCCGGGCGTACACTTCCGCGCGCAGATTGATCGCGGTACTGAGAGCCGGCAACCGCGTCGGCATGCGGGTATACAGGGAGGCGTCCCCCGTCTGCGGCTGGATCCGTTTCATCGCCGCGTCGAAGTGCCGCTTCTCGATGGACACCTTCTTCAGCGACGATTCGTCCAGCTTCGGGAACTTCAGCGCGTATTCGCGAATCGCAAGCATGGACGCTTCGTTGCAGACCGCCGCGAGCTCCGCGCCCGTGTACTTGTCGGTCCGTCGCGCGATCTCGTCGAGGTCGACGTCCTTCGCGATCGGCTTCTTCCGGGTGTGGATTTCTAGGATCGCCTTGCGGGTCGCGAGATCCGGCGGGGCGATGTAGATGTGCCGGTCGAACCGACCCGGCCGCAGGAGAGCCGTGTCGACGAGGTCCATCCGGTTCGTCGCCGCGATCACGGTCACGTTGTGGAGTTCCTCGAGGCCGTCCATCTCCGTGAGGATCTGCGAGATCACGCGCTCCGTGACCTGGGAATCGCCGCTCCCGCCGCGCACCGGCGTGATCGCGTCGATCTCGTCGAAGAAGATGATGCAGGGGGCCGCGGTCTTTGCCTTGCGGAACGTCTCGCGGACCGTCCGCTCGGATTCGCCGACCCACTTGCTCAGGAATTCGGGCCCGCGGACGGAGATGAAGTTCGCCTCCGCTTCCGTGGCCACGGCCTTCGCGAGGAGCGTCTTGCCGGTCCCCGGAGGTCCGTACAACATGATGCCGCGAGGAGGCCGCGCATCGAAGTGGGCGAACAGTTTGTTCATCTTCAACGGCCATTCGATCGATTCCCGCATCTCCTGCTTCGCCTCGTCGAGGCCCCCGATGTCATCCCAGTGGACGTTCGGCCTTTCGATGAGGACCTCGCGCAGCGTCGAAGGTTCCATTTCCCGGTACGCCTGGAGGAAATCGTCGCGCGTGACCTCGAGTCGGTTGAGCACGTCCGGTGGGACGTAGTCGACTTGGATGTCGATTTCGGGCAGGATCCGCCGGAGGGAACGCATGGCCGCCTCTTTGCAGAGGGCCGACAGGTCCGCGCCGACGTACCCGTGGGTGATACCCGCCAGTTCCTGCAACTCGACGTCCTTCGCCAGAGGCATGCCCCTCGTGTGGATCTGGAGGATTTCGAGCCGACCGTCCCGGTCCGGGACGCCGATCTCGATCTCCCGGTCGAAGCGACCGGGTCGACGCAGCGCGGGGTCGAGGGCGTTCGGGCGATTCGTCGCACCGATCACGACGACCTTGCCGCGAGCCTGGAGTCCGTCCATGAGCGCGAGCAGCTGGGCGACGACCCGACGTTCCACCTCGCCGGTGACCTCCTCCCGTTTCGGAGCGATGCTGTCCAATTCGTCGATGAAGATGATGCTCGGCGCGTTCTCCTCGGCCTGTTTGAAGATGTCCCGCAGGTTCTCTTCGCTCTGGCCGTAGAACTTCGACATGATCTCCGGTCCCGAGATGGAATGGAAGTTCGCGTTCGTCTCGGAGGCGACCGCCTTCGCGAGGAGCGTCTTGCCCGTCCCTGGCGGTCCGTGAAGGAGGACGCCCTTCGGGGCCTCGACGCCGAGTCGTTCGAAGAGTTCCGGGTGGCGCAACGGGAGTTCGATCATCTCCCGCACCTTGCGGACCTCTTGACCGAGCCCGCCGATGTCCTCGTAGTCGACCTTGGGGACCTTCGCGGCTTCTTCCTTCGTCGGCTTCTCCGCGATCTTGATTTCCGTCCCTTGCTCGACCAGGACGGCGTCCGCGCCGGGCGAGAACGACGTGACGACGAAGTCGAACTTGCGGCCCATCACGCTCACGCTCAACACGTCCCCGCGCGTGATCGCCCGCCCCTGGAGGACCTGGGCCATGTACTCCTCGCCGCCCATGATCCGGATTGGTTCCGTGGGAGCGAGGGAGACCTTTTCGGCCGGGCGGGCGAGCGCCTTCCGCAGGCCCACCTTGTCGTCGATGCCCACGCCGGCGTTCCGTCGTTGCATGCCGTCCATGCGGATCACGCCGCGGTTCGCGTCCTCGGGATACCCGCGACGGACGCCCGCCGCGGTGGCCTTGGCGCCCAGGATCAAGACGACGTCCCCCTCCTTGAACTCCAGGATCTTCATGACCTCAGGGTCGATCCGGACGATCCCACGACCCGCGTCCGCGGGTTTCGCCTCCGCGACGCGCAGGAATTTCTCACGACCGGTCGCCATGGATGTTCAGACTCCGGAGCCGTCCGTCGACGCGGATCGGCGTCCGGGGCGTCGCATCGGATCGGCATTACTTGAACTCATGTGGACACCGGCATCAGGAGGAAAAAGAGGAAGGAGTGCCCGCCTACTCGACGGGCACTTTCACGGGCTTCGATTCGGGGGTCGGCTGCTTCTTCGGGACCCGAACCTCGAGGAGGCCGTCCTTCAGGGTCGCGGACGCGAGGTCCGCCTTCACCTCTTCCGGGAAGCCGAGGACACGCCGGAGGGACTGGTAGGTCCGCTCGGAGTAATAGTAGTCCTTCTCGTCCTCCTCGCGGGACCGCTTCGTCTGGGCCCGGATCTCGATTCCGTCCTGGGTCACGGTGAGGTCGACGTCCTCTTTGGACACCCCGGGCACCTCCGCGCGCACGACGTACTCAGAGCCCTTGTCGATCAGGTCGACGAGGGGCTCTCGCACGGGCGAGTCGGACCCGGTCCAACGGGCGAGGGGCCCGCCCCAGAACCGGTCCTCGAAGGTCCGCCGGAAGTTGTCGAACCATCGGTCCATGTCCTCGAACCAGCCGAAGGGCGACGGGGTCGTCCTCGCGAGGCCGGTCTCCTTTGCAGCGGTCGTTGTCTTGTTCTTGCGCTCCATGGTGATCCACCTCCAAGGGTTTCTTGGCCTAATTATGTGTATACAGTTCTATATAAAATATGCGATTCAACGATGGCACTCAATCTGTCGTCTGTGGCACGGTCGATGGCGGCTTGACCGAGATGGTGTTACGATTCCCGCTTCACGGTGATCGGGATGGCCCCGCTGTTGAACTCGATCCACGCGATCTCGATCGGGTCCACGACCCCGGAGGGCACGTTGATGAGGATCGGGGACCCCATGCTAATCTGGAGGGCCCGGGCTCCGATGATCCGGGCTTTCTCAAATCGCGTGTAGCGCATCGCGGGCCCTCGGGCCAGGCCGCGGGCGAAGGAGCGTTCAGGAGTCGGGGACGGCCGTAGGGGGCCGGAATTGGGTACCCCTACTTCAACCTTGCTCAGCGCAGTCATCATGCCCGATTCCATTTCGTCGTGGCGCTCCCGTCGCCTCGCCCCCGACTCGAATCCCCAAGCCCGTTCGTGACATCGGGTCGTCGCGATTGTTCGTTCTGGCCGACAATACTCATGCGTGAGAATCCCGGGGGACAGCTTATGAACTCCAAGCTCCACGGTCGATAGAGTTCGGGGCGTTTCAGGCGCGTTCCGATGAAGGCATCCTCCTATGGACCAGCAGACGTTCCAGCGAGCCATCGTGCTCCTCTCCGGCGAGCACAGCCTCTCCATCCTGCGGTCCCTTCGCGACGCGAATTGGCACCTCTCGAGCGAGGTCGCCCGTTCCCTCGACATCCACATCACGACCGCGTCGAAGTTCTTGCAGCGCTTCGCGGAACTCGGCCTGGTCGAACGACGAGAACACGATTCGCGGACGTTCGAGTATCGCCTGCGATCGCCCCGCCTGCGCTTCGACGTCGACCTCATGGACGACACGGCGCCGTTGCGCGAAGTGATTGACTTCTACGTCGCATATTTCCACGCGCTCTTCGAACGAATCCGCCACTTCGGTGCGCCGGCGATCCAGACGGAGATGGAGCACCGGCTCACGACGGACCATCAGGAACTCCGAAAGGCCGTCTTCGAGCAGATGGTCGACGGGACGGGAGGGAGCCTCGATTATCTCCGAGAGCTCGTCGCCGAGGTTCATCGAGACCTCTGGTCCGTCTGCGCCCAGGGCCTGGGAGCGGACACCGCGAAGGGCGTCTTCCAGGCGGCCCTGCGGGACGCCATGGGCGTGTATCCGGACCTCGCCATCCGTTGCGGCCTCACCCGACCTTTGGAATCGTGATCGCATGACGCGGCTGGCCACAGGCATTGAGGGTTTCGACGCCATGGTCCAGGGCGGCCTGCCCGTCGGATCGAGCGTCATCCTCCAGGGCCCTCCGGGCCAAGAGAAGCTCCGCTTCGCCCTCACCTTCCTGGCGGAAGGCCTCAAGTCGGGCGGAAGCGGACTCGTGGTCGTCTCGAGCCAATCGCCCGACACGGTCGTCGCGGACCTTCGCGGACTCGGCGTGAACCTGGACGCGGTCACGGCCGAGAATCGCCTGAGGATCGTGGACTGGTACTCCTGGAGCGAAGAGACGATCCTCGACATCGAAGAGGAAGGCATCGTGATCCGCTCCTCGATCGATCTCACGAACCTCGGCGTGGCCTTGAGCCGCGCGATCGCCGCCCTCCCGCCGGACCCGGCCCGCCGTGCCGTCATCGAAATGCTCTCCCCCGCGATGAACGCGTACGAGGTCACCCAAGTCTATTCGTTCGCACAGAGCGCGAAGAAGAAGTTCGACCGCCACGGGTTCACGAGCGTCGTCCTCCTGGAGAAGGACATGCACTCCGGGCCCGAGATCACGACGCTCCTCCAGCCCTTCGACGGCGTCATCGAGGTGGAGCGCATCCGGACGGGCGATCGGATCTTCCGGAAGATCGGCGTCCTTCACCTCAAGGACACCACGCCGGACCCGACGTTCCGGATCCTCGAGATGACGGAATCCGGGATGCGGGTCGTCCGCGAGACGACCAAGCCCTCGGCGACCTCCTCCGTCGTCCCTGCCGAAGGCGCGGTCCTCGAATCCCAGGAGGAGCGCGCGCGGCGGCTCTCCCTCATCATGCAGATCGCCAGCGAACGGCTCAAGATGAACCCGAAGGACTCGGACGCCCTGTTCGCGATGGCCGCGGCCCAGGCGACCCTCGACGATCCGCGGGCCGCACTGCAGTCCCTCGATCGGCTCGCCGAACTCGATCCGGCGTACCCAGGGCTTTGGGTCCTGAAGACGAAACTGCACGCTCGCCTCGGGGAAGCGGATCGCGCCCGACAAAGCCGGCTGCGAGCGGACCAGGTGGAACTCCCCGAAGCTAAGGGTGCCGTGTCCACGGTCCCTTGTCCGATGTGCGATGCGCCGGTCGCGGACGATGCCACGGCCTGCGGGAACTGCGGAGTCAAGTTTGCGGCCGTGCGGAATCTCGAGGACGAACTCGAGGATCTCGGCCACGCCGCAATCCAGGACATGGTTCAAGAGGAGCTCACGCAGGGAGGATCACCACCCGTCCCTGAAGCCGCGAAGCCGAAACCCGAACTTGTCCCTCCTC
>VBMC01000217.1 GCA_005879015.1 Methanobacteriota archaeon | reverse complement strand
CCTCGGGGAGAGAAGTTCACCCGCCATAGACGGCCGTCTTATGACGGGCCAACAGGGATATGCTAGCCGATTCGGCGAGGAGCTCAGGCCTTCTTCCGGGCCTTTCGCGGTCCAAGGCGGTCCCGGATCGTCCGGACTAGCTCGCCGGTCTCGGGGAACCGCATCACCCGATCCATGGAGAAGACGACCTGCCCGTCCACTTCCACGTCATATACACCGTGGTCCCCGGGAACCAAGCGCAGGCCCGATAACTCGGGGCCGAATTCCTTCAGAATCGCGTCCGCATCCTGCATCGCCTGCGGCTGATATCGACACGGGAGGCAGTACCGGATCAGGACTTCCGGCATCGTCCCTGGCACGGTGCGGTGCAATAAAAAAGCTGCGCCGCACTTAGAATTCGGAGTCACCATGGCCCTTCAGGTCGAAGGCGGCGAAGCCGCGGTATGCGTTCAGGAAATACCGCACCCGCAGCCAGAGTCGCCGCTTCGGTCGTTTCGAGGCCGAGGGACGTGACCGCTTCGCGGAGGCCAAGATCCACCCGACGTCGGGGGTACCGTATTCCAGCCGCCCATATTCCCGCAGGGTGAAGTTGCGGTTGCTGTCTGTCCAAATTCGCGTGTTGTTGGGTCCGAGTAGGTACATGTTTTGCTACCTCGAACACGATAAGAACGTCCGCGACGAACCTTATTGACCCGCCTATGGCGGCCGTCGAATGACGGCACCACCTATATCCCCGAGGACTGCGATCGGCTGCCCATGAGCCTCTGGGAGATCTCCTTTCGGACGCAGTACGACTATCCATTCATGAAAATCTCGGCCCGCCATCCCGGTCTGCCGATTTCGATGTGGTGCATCTGGAACCGGGAGATGATCCAGGTTCCGACCCTGGACGAAAACGTGCTGGATCAGATCGCGAAGGAGATTCGGAAAGCGGGCAAGTGCATTGACCAGTGGGCCGAGGCGGGGGACTCCCGCATCTTCATGCTCAAGTGCACGTGCGCGAACTGGGACAGCCCTTGGAACGTCTGGGAACCCCACGAGGCGGTGGACGCACCTCCAGCGATCTTCCAGGATGGTTGGGGCTACTTCCGCGTGATCGCCTTCGACGAGGTCCGCACGCGAGACCTGTTCAAGGACTTCAACAAGCGCGGACCGACCGAGCTGATCCGGAAACGAGAGCTGCCGTTGTCGGTCCTGCCATCGACCGTCTGGGTGAACACTTTGTTCGGCGACATGACGTCGAAACAGATGGACGCTTTGCTGAAAGCCCACCGGTATGGATACTACACCTCGCCGCGCGAAGTCACGACGGAAAACATCGCGCGGAGTTTGGGCGTGAGCCGCTCCACCTACGAAGAGCACTTGCGGAAGGCCGAGAACCGGATCGTGGGCAACCTGATCCCATACTTGCAGCTGTTCGCCGTGGGCGAAAAGAAGCCGGAGAAGATGCTCCTCAAAGAGACCCCGCTCGAGCCGACCATCGAGACGTGAGCTAGGGAGTCGGGGGCGTCGGAGGCTTCGTCGCGGGAGTCGGCATCGCGACGGGTGGGGCCGTAGGGGCCGCCACGACTTTCTCGGCGGGAGGGATCGGACCGATGTGCGTTTGGCCGATGACCTTGCCGCGCACGACGGCGCCCTTGTCGACGAAGAGTCGGCCACCTTCGTTGATCACGTCGCCCTGGACCATGCCATAAATTTCCAGGTCGCCGCCGGCAGACTTCGCCGCCTTCGTCACGAGTCCATGGAGGAGCGCCTTGCCGGTTCGCTCCGCGAGGAGATTTCCGGATACCATTCCCGTCACATCGCAAACGCTATTGTCCCGCACGAACAAATCACCGCGCACGAGCCCGGTCATGGTCGTGGGTCTCGGACCGATGACTACGACGGAACCCTCGAACCGTTCGTCGAGGACGCCTCCGCGGAAGATGCGTACCATGTGAGCGTCTCGCGCTGCCTAACGAGGGGGCGAATTTCAAGATTTCGCCGTGCTCAAGCGTGCGACCCGAGCCATCGTTCCGCATCGAGAGCCGCCATCGAACCGAAACCCGCGGCCGTCACCGCTTGCCGATACCGGAAGTCGTGGACGTCGCCCGCCGCAAAGACGCCCTCGACCGACGTGGCCGTCGCAAGGCCATCGTGTGGCCGGAGGGCGATGTAGCCTTTCTCGAGCCTCAACTGACCTTGGAACACCTCCGTAGCGGGCGAATGCCCGATGGCGAGGAATAGGCCGTGGACCTTGAGGTCGGAGGTCTTCCCGGTCTTCTTGTTCCGGATTCGGACCCCTTCGACCTTCGCGTCGCCGAGGACATCCACGACCTCCGAATCCCAGAGGACCTTCACGTTCGAGGTCTTGAGCAGGCGCTCCTGCATGATCTTGCTCGCCCGGAAGGTCTCCCGTCGGTGTACAACGGTGACGGTCTTGCACAGTTTCGAC
>VBMC01000216.1 GCA_005879015.1 Methanobacteriota archaeon | reverse complement strand
TCGGCGCCGTGAACACGGTCGTCATCGGGGACGGCTGGACCAAGGGTCACAACACGGACGTCTTCGGGTTCCGACTCTCCCTCCGCTCGCTCGGTCTGCGCGTGGGGGATCGTCGGGTCCTCGTCGTCGGGGCGGGTGGAGCGGCGAAGGTCGTCGTCGATGTCTTGGCCCGCGAGGGAGCGAAGGTTCAGGTCACGAACCGGACGATGCGCAGGGCGGACGTCCTGGCGGATTCGTTCGACGAGTCCGTCGAGGCGATTCCCCTGGACGCGCTCGCACGCGGCGGACCCTGGGACCTCCTGGTGAACGCGACGCCCCTCGGGACTCGAGAAGCGGGGCCCGGTCTCCCGGTCCCGGCATCGATTCTCCCCAAAGTCGCGCACGTGTACGACCTGGTCTACAACCCGCCAACCACTCCGCTCCTCGAGGCAGCCCGGCGGCTCGGGAAGCCTACGACGTCCGGCCTCGAGATGCTCTTGCATCAGGCCGCCCAATCGTTCGAGCTGTGGACCGGGCGGGCGCCGCCCGTCGAACCGATGCGGCGGGCCGCCAAGGAGGCGCTCGGGTGAAGTCCCAGGCGCCCTGTTTCGGCGTCCTGGATTTCATGTTCCTCGGGGGATTCTTGTGAGCGATGCAGAGATCGCGCGGTTGCGCGAAGAGATTGCGGACGTCGATCGGGAGATTGTGGCCCACGTGGCCAAGCGACTGCACCTGGCGGAGCAGCTCGGTGTGGAGAAGAAGCTGGATGGCCGCCCCGTCGTCGCCGAGGACACGGAGGATCGCGTATTCACGCGGCTCCTGACCGAAGGTGCGACGAGGGGGATCAGCCTCTCCTTTGCCGAGGGCCTGGCGCGGCTCTTGATCGACGAGAGCGTGCACGTCCAGGACCTCGTCCGCCTTCCGAAGTCGGCGAAGCAGAAGATCCTCGTGGTCGGGGGCGCGGGCCAGATGGGCCGCTGGCTCTGCCGTTACTTCCGGTCCCGCGGGTACGATGTCGTCGTGAACGACATCGCCGGCCCGCTCGAGGATTTCCCGTTCGAGCCCGACCTCGCGAAGGGAGTCCTGGCGGCCAACGTCGTGGCCGTCTCCGTCCCGATGTCCGTGTGCGCGGACATCCTGAACCGGATCGCCGCGATCAAGCCGAGGGCCCTCATCTTCGACGTGGCCAGTCTGAAGGCGCCGATCGAGAGGGAACTGCGGGCGATGGGCCACGCAGGTCTTCGGGTCGCGAGCGTGCACCCGGTCTTCGGCCCGAGCCTCTGGCCCCTGTCGAGCGGGAACATCACGTTCAGCGATTGCGGGAACGGGGTCGCGGTCGTCGAGGCGAAGGAATTGTTCCGAGCGAGCGGTGCGTCCTTCGTCGACGTCTCACTGGATCACCACGACGAATTCATGGCGTTCCTGCTCGGCCTCACGCATCTGTGCCTGCTCACCTTCGCTCGGTGTGTGGCGCAGAGCCCGTTCGATCTCGCGGGGCTGAAGCGGTCCGCGGGGACCACGTTCTCGCGCCTCTCCTCCGCGGCCGCGGGTCTCCTCGGGGACCCGCCTTCCCTCCTCCGGGACATCCAGGCTCTGAACCCGCACACGACGATGGTCCACCGCCGGATCCGCGAGGTCTTGGACGATTGGAAACGGGCCACGGAGGCACCTGACGGGTCGGGGTTCTACCATCTCATCGAAGGGGCGCGGACGTATTTCGGGAGCGAAAAACCTCTCTGATACCGCAGGCCGTTCGCGACCACTATGCACCACTTGTACACCTGAGACCTAAATATCCCGAGGTGGGTCGGGGCGAACGAGGCGAGCCCATCGGCCGAATCCAGGCAACGCTCTCTCGCGACGTCGTGGTCGCGATCGAATCGAACCTGTGTGAGTTCTACGGCTCCTACGGGCGGATGCCGGGGGCAAAGGTCGATTCGGGTCCCGACATGCTGCGCGTGAAGACCGGCCTCCCGCATGAACTGCTCAATGGGATCTTCCGGGCTCACATCCCGGAGGAGGACCCCCGGGCGGCGATTGATGCCGTCTTGTCCGATTTCCTATCGGAACGGATCCCGGTGATGTGGTGGGTCGGTCCGTCCACGGAGCCGCGGAATCTCGGGACGTACCTCGAGAGTTGTGGACTCGATCATGCGGGGGAATTGAGCGGCATGGCGATCGACCTCGAAGTCCTCCTCGGCCACCTGTCCCCGCCGCCAGAGCTTTCCATTGAACCGGTCCGGGACGAGGACACGTTGCGGGTCTGGCTTACCGCCTTCGCAGCGGGATACGAAATGCCGGAGGCCGCGATCCGCGGGCTGTTCGACTACTTCCGGAGCGTGGGTTTCGGACCGAACCCCCTCGTTCGAAACTACCTGGGGCGATGGCAGGGAGAACCGGTCGCCTCGTCCTCCCTGTTCTTCGGCGCCGGCGTCGCGGGCGTCTACGTGACCGTGGTCCCGGAATTCCGGAAGCAAGGCATCGGCGCCGCGATGACGCTCGTCCCCCTCCGGGTGGCCAGGGCGGCGGGGTATCGAGTCGGAGTCACGCATGTCCCCGACTATCGGCTCGGTTTCCATCGAAAACTCGGTTTCAAGCCGTATTGCACCCTGAGCACGTACGTACCGAGGGCGTTGGCCCGCCCCGGGTAGCCAGGCGTGGGATCCTGAGAAACTGCCTCGAAGGGACGGGCCGCTAATCCCGTCCCGCTCGCACCTGGTAACCGACGAGGGCTGCGACTCGGACTTCCCG
>VBMC01000213.1 GCA_005879015.1 Methanobacteriota archaeon | reverse complement strand
TGACGCCGACCTTTCTTGGATCGGCGTTTGTTTCGCGCTCGATGACCGGTCGACCGAGCCGGTCGTTCCGACTTCCGACGGCGGATTTCAATGACGGCGGAATCGAGGCTGCGAAGGAGATCCGGCGCGATTCGTCGTTTCGTATATGCGTCCGCGCGCGCCGCGATCGCGATGCGTCCGGCGAGGGCACGGGCGATGGCACCGCGCTGCCACGTCGGCGCGCGATGGACGAGGGGATGCTGGAAGAGTACTCCGTGCTTCGGGGGTCGTGAGCCGGTCCGGAGATGTCGGAACAATGCGCGCTCCGCGCCGAGAAGCTGCACGGTCCCCGCCGGAGCGCGGGCCAGATCTTCGACGCTCCCCGCGAGCGTCACGAGTCGCGCGGCGATGATCGGGCCGGTGAGCTCCGAGACGTTCGGGGCCAGCTCTCGGACGGAGCGTTCCACGTACGCCTCGACCAACTTCCGTTCTCCCGCGACGTGCTTCGCGAGTCCCGCGAACGCCTTCAATTTCTCTTCCTCGCGGTCGCCGAGTTCCGCACCGACGCTCTCTGCGGGGGCGATCGGCATCCGTTCACGGCGCCCATGGAGCGCGACGAGATCGATGTACGTCCCGGCGTCCACCATGGGCGCGAGTTCGGGGAAATGGAGGCCGTACCATTCGCGCAGGCGTTCGACGATCGCGTTCTCCTGTTCCTGGATTTCATCGAGCGCGCCCACCGCTTGACGGAGATGGTCTTCCGGTCCGACCGCCTTCCGCATCCGGACCTTCGCGAGGCGGACCATCGCATCGTGGAGGAGGTCGCGGCCGTAGCCGAACGTCTCCGGATCGAGGAACGGGGCCGGCTCCCGAGTGAGGTTGCCGCCCGCGCGTTCGAGGCGCGGTTCCAGGACGAAGACGTCATCGGTCAGAGTCATGAGCTCCCGCTCTTCCGCGAGGACTTTCCAGTCATCCACGAGGGCGAGGCGCTCCGCGAGGGGCTCCGCCTCTTTCGGAAAGAGTCGCTGCTCGACGACCTTGCCCTCGTCCAGGAGGAAGGAGCCGAACCAAGTCGTCAGGAGCAACACGCGGGCGCGAAGGGGATGATTCCGTAAAAGTGTATGCGATCAGCGGGACTTCTTCGCGGTCCCTTTCTTTCGCGGCGCCGCCGGCTTGTTCAGCAGCCCTAGCTGGGACGGCTTTCGGATCCCGAACTCCGTGATGATCCCGGTAATGTACTTGGCCGGCGTCACGTCGAAGGCGGGATTTCTCGCGGGGCTCTCTTTGGGAGCGATCGGCTGTCCGTCGAGATGAAGGACCTCCTGCGGCGACCGTTCCTCAATCGGAATCTTCGCCCCGGTGGCAAGGGTGAAGTCAATTGTGCTCGTCGGTGCCGCGACGTAGAACGGGACGTCGTTCTCTCGGGCAACGACCGCCTTTCCGTAGGTGCCAATCTTGTTTGCCGTGTCTCCGTTTGCAGCGATGCGATCCGCGCCGACCAGGACGAGGTCGACTTCTCCCCGGCCGAGGAAGTGACCGGCCGCTCCATCGGTGATGATCGCATGGTCGATTCCTTCCTGCAGGAGTTCCCACGACGTGAGCCGCGCACCCTGTAGCCGGGGACGGGTTTCATCGACATACACGAAGAAACGCCGGCCTTGCTCCTTGGCGGCCCGCATCGGCGC
>VBMC01000212.1 GCA_005879015.1 Methanobacteriota archaeon | reverse complement strand
GGCCTTGAGACATCCTTCGATTGCCGCGTTCCCTTCTTGGGTCATCAGGCGTCGACTCTGCTGGTACGCCTCGCCTCCCTTGGTGGGATCCGTCTCGATCTCCCGGACGACACCGCAGATTCCCTCCATGTCGATGGAGATGAAGGCCTTCATTTCTTGCGCCAGCGGACGGCATAGTTCGAATCGCCTTAACGTTTCGGAAGGCCGCGTTAGTTGCGGCGTCGCGGAATACCGGGCACACGTTTAAGAGTCGAGACATACACGTGTGTTGCATCAACCGGGGCCTGCCCCCGAGGAGGAGTTAGACCCCACCATGGCATCGAAGAAGAGCAAGACCACGAAGAAAGCGAAGAAAGGCAAGCGCTGATCGACTTGCGCTCGCCGATCTCGGTCCTGAATTGATTCACCTTTTTCCTTTCTTTCTTTCGCTCTTTCTCCCGCTGACGTGCGCCGTGAGTCGCGCGCGGAGGACTTCGCTCACGAGCTTCCCGTCGGCCCGCCCCCGGACCTGCTCCATGACGCGGCCCATGAGGGCCTTCTCGGCCTTGTCTCCTCGAGCCCGGATCGTGTCCTCCGACTCGTCGAGGACCGCATCCACGATCTTCTCAAGTTCCTCGCGGTTCATTCCTTTCACCCCGAGAGAGGAGAGCGCCTCGGACGCACGAATGCCACGGCCGGCCATTTCCCGCAAGATATCGGGGACGGCCTCCTTCGCGAACCGACCCGCCTTCAGGAGGGAGAACAATTCTCGGAGACGGTCGACGGGAATCCCGTCGACGTCCAAGGATTCGCGTCTCAGTTCGCTGAACGTGTAGAGCAAGACGGTCGCGACGAGACGCGGCTCCCCAAACTCGCGGGCGATCAACTCGAACAACTCGTCCATTCCCTCCTGAACGAGTTGGTGCGTTTGTTGCTCATGAATCGCGTACTCGCGTGCGAGACGGGCCTCGGTGACGTCCGGCCGCTCGGGCAGATGCTCGCGGATGCGATCGAGACGTTCCCGCGTCACTCGGATTGGCGGCACGTCGGTTTCCGGATACATCCGGGCTTTCCCCGGAAGAGGCCGGCTGTACACCGTCATGCCATCGGGTCGCGGTTCCCGCGTCTCCGGGGGAACGCCTTCGATCGCCGCGCGGGCCCGAGGGACCATCTCATCGATCGCCCCACGGGCTTTCTCCTCTTCTTCCGCGACGAGAACGAACGCATCGTGCTCCCCGAGTCGAAAAGCGGTGCGGGCCGCAGTCACCTCGGATGGGGTAATCCCGTAGGCTGGCAATTCGTCGGAATGAAAGATTCCGGCCACCCCCGCGACGCGCGCATGGGCGGCGAGTTCGGGCCCCAGCTTGTCCTTCAGGAGACCGGCAAATCCAGGCAGGGACCATCCGAGGACCGCTCCGCCTTTCTTCAAAGCGGTGGCAACGACTTTGGACTGCGTTCCTTTGAAGGCGGCGCTGAGATTGTGAACCTCCGCCGGGATGGATCGAACGCCTCGCCTCTTCAATTCCGCCGCGGCCTCGAGGAGCATCCGCTGCCTTTCCACTTCCTTTTCCACGAACGTGGAGATGAGTCGGAGTTCTTGCACGCCCTTGATCTCGATCCGCGATCCGCCTTTGATCGAGACGTTCAAATCCTCGCGGATGGTCCCGATCCCGCGCATCACCTTCCTCGTCGCACGAAGGAGGGAGCCGAAGGCGAGGGCGACCTCCCGCGCCTCTTCGGGGGTCTCGATGTCCGGGCTCGTCGCGATCTCGACGAGCGGAATCCCTAGTCGGTCCAGGCGATAGACCACCTCGCCCTCCGCCTCGCCGAGCTTCCGCGCCGCGTCCTCCTCCAGGAGGATGGTCGGTACGCCGATCCGCTTCCCGTTCGTCTCGAGGTGTCCGTCCAGGGCGACGAGGGCGGACCGCTGGAAGCCCGAGGTGTTCGAACCGTCGATCACGATCTTCCGCATGAAGTCGACTTCGCTCGCGGCCTTCGCGTCGAGGAGGAGCGCGATCTCGAGAGCGATGTCCAGGGCCTCCGGATTCGGTGGATGGGGCGGTTCTTCGTCCGCCTCCACCAAACAGGAGTTCGGTGTTGCCTCATAGACGAAGGTGAGGCGT
>VBMC01000141.1 GCA_005879015.1 Methanobacteriota archaeon | reverse complement strand
GAATACACCCAGGAGATGATCGCCCAGATCGATGTCTCGGAGGTCGGGGCGGAAAAGGCGAAGCGCCTCGTCGCGGACCTGGAGACGCGATGCCCGATCTGCAAGGGACTCATCAAGAAAGGATTCAAGGTCACCCGGTGCGGCTGCGGCCGCGACTTCCACGAGCTGTGCGCGAGCCGCGTCGGCCGGTGCCCGGTGTGCTTCCGAGGGCTCCAAGGCGCCAGCGAGTGATCAGGCGAGTCGACCCGAGACGTCCTCCACGGCTTTGAGCAGGCCGCCGGTCGCCATCAACTCCAGGATCCGGTTCGCGTCCGGGGCGAGAGAACGGTCGTCGACCAGGGCCGGGATCTGGGAACGGACGAACTCGTGGGCGGCCCGCGGCCCGACGCCAGGGCGCAGCGGCTGGAGGAACTCGAGGCCCTGGGCCGCCGCCAGGAATTCCAGCGCCACGACGCGCGCGGCGTTCTCGAGCGACTGCCGAGCCTTGAGGGCGGCCGACATGCCCATCGGCACGAAGTCCTCCTGGTTCGCCGACGTCGGGATCGAGTCCGCGGACGCCGGATGCGCGAGCACCTTGTTGTCGCTCGCGTAGCCCGCGGCCACGTACTGCACGATCATCATCCCGGAATTCAGTCCGCCCTTCCGGGTCAGGAACGGCGGCAGTTCGCTCAGTCGGGTGTCGACGAGCCGTGCGATCCGTCGCTCGGAGAAGCCGGCGAGGACGGACATGGCGAGGGCGACGTGGTCCAGGGCCATCGCGAGCGCCTGGGCATGGAAGTTCCCTCCGCTCACGCTCGTCCCCTCCGGGAAAATGAGCGGGTTGTCCGTCGCGGCGTTCATCTCGATCCGCAGGGACGCCGCCGCGTTGTCGAGTGCAGCCCGGACGGCCCCGAGGACCTGGGGTATGCATCGGAGCGTGTAGGGATCCTGCACCTTGTGAGGACCCTTGTGGGAGGGGATGATCTCGCTTCGCCTCAGCAGACGTCGGAGGTTCGCCGCGACCTCCCGCGCGCCCGGTTGCGGCTTCAGCCCGACCAGCCGGTCGTCGAACGGCTTCGGCGAGCCCCTCAGGGCTTCGAAGGACATGGAGGCGGCCACCTGCGCGTCCTTCAACAATCGGAGGCCGTCCTTCACCAGGAGGGCGCCGACCGCGGCCATCACGGACGTGCCGTTGATGATCGCCAACCCTTCCTTGGACTGCAGGACGAGAGGGGACAGGTTCGCCTTGGCGAGCGCCTTCACCGCGGGCAGAACCTGTCCGTCGACCTCCGCGTCGCCTTCGCCAATCAGGACGAGGCCCATGTGGGCCAGGGGAGCCAGGTCGCCGCTCGCGCCGAGCGAGCCGCGGGACGGGATCACTGGATGGACGCCGCGGTTCAGGAACTCCAGGAGGCGGGTCACGAGGATCCGACGGACGCCGGAGTAGCCCATCGCGAGCGTGTTCGCCCGGAGCAGGAGTGCGGCCCGCACCTCGTCCTTCCGAAGGGGTAGGCCCTGGCCGATTGCATGGCTTCGCAGCAGGTTGAGCTGCAACGCGCGGACGTCCGCGTCCGAGATGACGACGTTCGCAAGCTCCCCGAAACCCGTCTTGATGCCGTACGCGAGCGTGCCCTTCGCGACGACCTTCTCGAGGGCGCGACGGCTCGCGTCGACGCGCTTTGCGGCGGCCGGGGCGAGCCGCACGAGCTCCCCTTCGCGGGCGACGGCGATCACGTCATCGAGGTCGAGGGACCGGCCGTCGATCGAACGCATGGAGACCGCCGCGGCATCCCGGTTCCGCGATATAGTTCTGGCGCGCACCTCCTTCGAACAAACCTTAAGGGGCCTCCCGTCCTGAAACGGTCTCGCCGTGCCAAGGAAACGCGCCGCGGGGGCTGTCCCGGAACCGCCATGGAGCTACGCTCCCTCCGAGGTCGCGGCCTGGATGGCTTCGACGGCGGGTGCCCGTCGCCGCGGATCCTCCTCCCGCCGCCAGGTTCGCGTGAAGGGCTTCGTTGGCGAATGCCCGATGTCTGCGGAACAGAGATTGGTGCGCCGTCTTGCCGGGCTCGGATTCGAACCCGCTGAAAGCCCTCTTCGTTTTCCCGGCCTCTTCGCGCGCCTTCCACATGCAGCCGACACTCGGTCCTTTCAGGGGAACTTGGGAGGGACCCAGGTCCACCTCCATCTTCGGAAGGACACGGTCCTAGAACTGCGCGTCGCGTTCCTCCCGCGGCTTTCCTTCCGACGCGCATCCAAGTTCATCTCCCGACTCGGAGTCCGCGGTCTCGAAGGGACCTGGACGTAGACCAACGGGAACCCGTCCCCAAAGGCGTTAAGCGCCTGTGGTCGTTCGGGAGCCAGTCCATGCAGATCGTGTTCTTGGGGACCTCGGGTTCGTGGCCCACTCCGAAGCGAAACGTGAGTGCGGTCGCGGTGAAACGAGGCCCGGAGATCGTGCTGTTCGACTGCGGCGAAGGGACGCAGCGGCAGTTCATGCAGAGCCGCCTCAGCTTCATGCAGGTCTCCCGCGTCTTCCTCTCCCATTTCCACGGAGACCATTTCCTCGGATTGCCTGGCATGATCCAGAGCATGTCCATGAACGGACGCGAGGTCCCGCTCGAGGTCTACGGGCCGCGGGGCGTCGAGCGGCTCGTGGGCGAACTGCTCTCCCTCGGGTATTTCACGCCGGGCTTCGCGGTCCGAGCCAAGGAGCTCCCGCCCGGCGGAGAGGTCGACTGCGGCGAGTACACCGTGAAGGCGTTCGAAGCGGTCCACACGGTGCCCTGCAACACCTACGCCCTCGAGGAGAAGCCGCGCGCGGGGCGCTTCAACGTCGACCGGGCGGAAGGGCTCGGTGTGCCGAGCGGACCCCTTTACAGCCGGCTGCAAGAAGGCGAGACAATCCGAGTGGGAGACCGCGCGGTCCGGCCGGAGGACGTGCTCGGGCCTCCGCGGCGAGGACGCAAGATCGTGTATACCGGAGACACGATGCCGCACGACGCCCTCGTCGAGATTGCGCACCACGCGGACATCCTGATCCATGACGCGACCTCGGACGCGGCGTTGGAGGAGAAGGCGAACCGCTATGGGCATTCTTCGTCGAGGCAAGCCGCGACGGTCGCGAAGGAAGCGGGGGTCGGACTCCTCGTCCTCACGCATGTGAGCCCGCGCTACGAGGACCCGGCGACGATCCTCGAGGATGCGAAGAAGGTCTTTGGAAACGTTCGCGTCGCGGAGGACTTCATGGAGATCGAGGTCCCCTATCCGGATTGAGGCCGCGCGAACGCGCACACCGATCGAGTTGTTATCGTCGAATAACGATAGCGAACTTCAGGCAGCCTCTGCCATCTTCGCCCTCGTGATCTGGACGAGCCGTCCCATCTCCAACCGGGCACGGTCCGCGTAGGCGGACACCCGCCGCGCGACCGTCTCCCTCGCCTGAGGATCCGCGGAAGGTCCGATATATTCCTCCACTTGTTCTCGTCGACCGCCTCGGTCCTCGTAGTGCCAGAAGTACAAGTATCGACCCCGCCGGATCGTCTTCACGCAGTATCCGCAGCCGATCATCATTCACCATCACCTCGCATCGCTGATACAGCAATGTGTTATCGTTATTTAATGATAACGAACAGGACGGCGAAACTACTCCCGTCTCAGGATTCCGGGGAACCCGCGATTCGTCTCTTCGCAAGGTCACAGCAGCTTCATCAGGTCCGACTTCGTGACAATGCCTGTGACCTCTCCTTTCGCGGTCACAAGGACCGCGTCATAGTGACGGAGGAGGCCCGCCGCGAGTTCCACGGGCGCCTTCGAGTCCACCTGAGGGAAGGCGGGTTCCATGACCTCGTCCACACGGATCCGGGCTAGGTCCTTCGGGTCCCGGCCGGACAGGATCAAGTTGTTGATCACCTTGTCCGAAATCGAGCCGACGGGATGGCCGTTGTGCATGACCGGCATCTGGGAGAACTTCCAGCGGCGCATCTCGTTGACGGCGGATTCAAGCGGGATCCTCGCCTCCACGTACTGGACCTTGCGGCTCTGGATCTGGTCCACGAGCGCCTTCTTCTCCTGCCGCTTCAGCTCCGCCTGGAGGGCGTTCATGATCCGCTTCACGCTGTCGTACGACGGGTTCATCTGCCGCTTCTCGATCTTCACGATCGTCGACTGGCTGACGTTCGCGAGGCGAGCGATCGCGGTCTGCGTGAGTCCGAGGGCCTTCCGAAGCCGCGGAATCTCCTCCAGGTCCGGCATCATCGGCCTCCGAGAAGGCCGGGAGGTACATATTCCTGTCGGAATTTTCGGCTCAATCAGATATTATCCGAACGTCCGCCGTCGGGAGGACGGGAGATGGCATGTCGGGCATTCGTTCCCTCCGCCGCGCGAGCCAGGGCGACAAAAGCCATATATGGAACGGGACATCCACGCCGCACACCCGTCGGAGGACTTCCGTGGCGCGGAACATCTTTGTTGAGGAACTCGTCCACACGCCGATCGAGGAGCAGGGCGATGAGATCGTCGAACGGAAGGGGATCGGCCATCCGGACAGCATCGCGGACGGGCTGGCGGAGACCGTCTCCGTCGCCCTCTGCAAGATGTACAAGGAACGCTTCGGACGGATCCTGCATCACAACACGGACCAGGTCGAGGTCGTCGGCGGTCAGAGCGCCCCGAAGTTCGGGGGCGGCGTGTTCCTCGAGCCTGCGTACATCCTCCTGGTCGGCCGGGCGACGACGATGGTGAATGGCGTCCGCTTGCCCTACCGCACGGTCGCCATCCAGGCCGCGCACGACTATCTCACGAAGACGTGCACGAACCTGAACGTGGACGCGGACGTCACCTTGGACTGCAAGATCGGCCAAGGGTCCGTGGACCTCCGCGGCCTGTACGACACGCAGAAGCAGCTCGCGAACGACACCTCGTTCGGCGTCGGCTTCGCACCCTTCTCGGAACTCGAGACGGTCACGCTGAAGACGGAACATCTGATCAACGGCCCGCTCAAGAAGGACCTGAAGGAGGTCGGCCAGGACATCAAGGTCATGGGGGTGCGGCACCACGACGACATCCGCCTCACCGTCGCGGCCGCGTTCGTGGACCGGTACGTGCCGGACAAGGACCACTACCGGAGCGTCATCGAGGAACTCCGGGAGCGCCTCCTCGACAACGCGGTGAAGTACACGGACCGGACGGTGAAGGTCGACATCAATACCGGGGACAATTACGATGCAGGCATCTTCTACCTGACCGTCACGGGCCTGTCGTGGGAGAACGGGGATGACGGGAGCGTCGGTCGCGGCAATCGGGTCAGCGGCCTCATCACCCCGTACCGCCCGATGTCCATGGAGGCCGCGGCCGGCAAGAATCCGGTGACGCACGTCGGCAAGCTGTACAACCTCCTCTCCTTCGACATCGCCGAGAGACTGGTGAAGGAGCACGAGGGTAAGGTGAAGGAGGTCTGGGTCCGCATCGTGTCCCAGATCGGCAAACCGATCGACGAGCCGCAGGCGGCCGCGGCGCAGATCATCCCGGAGAAAGGGACGTCTCTGAAGTCGATCCAGAAGGATGCGGAGGCCCTCATCGACGAGGAGCTCGAGAACATCTACAAGCTCACGGAACGGATCATGCAGGGCAAGGCGCGCACCTTCTGATCCGTCTCTGACTCAACGTATTTATCCGTTCCGCGGCTTCCTCGAACCGGTCGTCGAATGGACGAGCACGTCGCCTTCCTCAACGAACAGGTGGACCGCCATCACGCCTGGTTTTCGAAGTCCCTCCCCATGATCGCCTCGGAGAACGTGATCAGCCCGATGGCCCGGGAGATGCTCGTGTCGGACTTCGGCGACCGATACGCGGAGGGCCTGCCGCACGAACGGTACTACCAGGGGAACGCCTTCGTCGACGAAGTCGAGGACCGCGTCGTCGCCCTGGCGAAACAGATCTCGCTGAGCCACGGCGCCCACATCAGCTCCGCGAAGTTCGGCGCCGCCGGCCTGCGCGGCGTGAACAACGTGAACTATCCTTTCGACGTGGACCGGATGAACATCGATGTGGACGAGACGGTGAAACTGATCCGGCTCGTGAAGCCGAAGGTGGCCGCCTTCGGGCAAAGCGTCTTCCTCTTCCCGACGCCCCTCCGCGAGCTGCACGACGCGTTCCAGGACGCCGGCTGCCACGTCTGGTACGACGGGGCGCACGTGATGGGCCTCATCGCCGGCGGGACGTTCCAAGACCCGCTCCACGAGGGGGCCGACGTCTTGACGGGCTCGACGCACAAGACGCTCCCGGGACCGCAGCACGGCATCCTCTTGTCCGATTCCACGGACGAGAAGTTCCTCAAGCGCCTCCAGAGGGCCGTCTTCCCCGGCGTCGTGTCGAACCACCATCTGCATGCGATGGCGGCCCTCGGGGTCACCCTCGCGGAATTCCTGGCGTTCGGCCGCGACTACGCCGCCCAGATCGTCCGGAACGCGAAGGCCCTGGCCCAGGCGCTCCACGAACGTGGGATCAAGGTCCTGGCGGAGAAGCACGGATTCACGGAGAGCCATGCGCTCGCCCTGGACGTGGCCGCGTTCGGCGGCGGCGCGAAGGTCGCGACGGACCTGGAGAAGGCGCACATCATCACGAACAAGAACCTCCTCCCCTGGGACACCTCGCCCGTGAGGCCCTCCGGGATCCGCCTCGGCACACAGGAGCTCACCCGCCTGGGGATGAAGGAGGCGCAGATGCGGGAGGTCGCGGACCTGTTCGCCCGGATCCTGGTGAAGGGCGAGGCGGTGGAGGCGATCGCGACCGAGGTCGCGGCCATGCGGACGGAATTCAATACGGTCCACTACTGTTTCACGAAGGACGCCGAGGCCCATCGCCGCTGGCGTCTGGCTTGAGGATGGGCCGGTCCGCGAGGATCGTCTCCGTGAGCCGCCGGAAGCCCTCCTCGACGCCGACGCCCGTCTTCGCGCTCGTGTACAACCAGGGCCACCCGCGTTTCTCGAAGAACGCCTCGATCTCGCCCGCCGCGAACTGGGGATCCGGGTCGAGGTCCTTCTTGTTCACCAAGCCGAACGTCGGGATGTCCCCGGCGACGGAGCGGATCGAGCGGGCCCATGCGTCGAGGGCGGCGAGCGTCTCCTTCCGCGTCTGGTCGGCGACCGCGAAGATCCCTTCCGCACCATGGTAGTAGGCCTCCTTGAGCAGGTCCCGCAAGGTCGGGGTGCCCATGATGTCCCAGAGGATCGCGTGGACCGTCGCGGGGCCGGCGCCCTTCGGATCCTGGACGGACATGACCTTCTTCGTGATCTTCGTGCCCAACGTGGCGATGTACCGGTCGTCGTACTCGTCGAGCACGGAGCGCCGGATGAGGGACGTCTTGCCGACGGTTGCTTCGCCGGCCATGCAGAGCTTCAACCGGATCGGGGCCGGGGCGCTCACGGTTCGACGTCCTCCGCGCGGTCCCAGGCGGATTGCCCCGCCTCGTTCTCCCCGCGCATCCGGTGCAGCGTCGCCTTGAAGCGCCAGGCTCCTGGATACGCCGGGTCAAGCCGCAGGACCCGATCGAGGACCGTGATCCCTTCCGCGACGAGGCCGTCGTGGGCGTGCAGCGCCGCGAGGACGAACAGGGCGTCCACGTCCTCCGCGTTTTCCAGGAGCCGCTGTCGGACGATCACGGCGGTGTCGGGCTGGACGAAGGCCGTCATGGGCCGCTCCCCCGAAGGCCTCGCGGATCGTCGGTCGATCCCAGGAAGGACGCGCCGCGGGACCCGTCCCCAACACCGGAGCGCGAGACGATGAAACCCAAGGGACCGCATCACTCATTCGTCTGCCGCTATTTGTAGTTGCGACACCGTTGTCGGCCGTGGTCCTTCCGGGATTTCATCGCGTGCGCGGGAAGTTTTATATGGCAATTCTCTTCTACAACAATCCCTACCAGCCCAAGTCGAGAGGGTTTCCTTGCTGGATGAGTTGCAGCTGAAGCGGGAGCGAGAAAACCAAGAAGCGGAACGGCACCGCCGACGTCGCGACGAACTGAACGACAAGACGCGGGAATGGGTCGAGAAGCGGGATTCCCTGAACGCGCAGGTGCGCGGCCTGGTCGACACGGCGACCCAGCACCGGATCCAACGGGACGAACTGAACGCGCAGGTGCGGGTCTCGAAGGAAGAGCGAGACAAGTTCAATCGCCGGGTGAACGAGCTCCAGGAAGAGCTGAACGAACTCAAGCGGCGGAAGCTCCCCCGCGGGGCGATCCCGCTCGGCAAGCTCCAGCAGGAACTCAAGCGGCTCGAGTTCAAGCAGATGACGTCCGTCCTGACCGTGGACAAGGAGCGCGCCCTGATCGAGGAAATCCAGAGGCTCCAAGCCGAGGTGAGGAAGCTCGAGCGGGCCCTCGAGGAGAACGAGGACGTCAAGAAGGTGAGGGACGAGTTGAAGGCGGCCCGGGACCAGGCGGAGGACGCCCATCGGCGGGTCTCGGAGCTCGCGGAGAAGGCCCAATCGGAACACGATCAGATGACGACGTTGTACGAGCAGAGCGACGCCTTCCGGCGGGAGGCGGACCGCGCCCAAGAGGAGTTCATCAAGACGAAAATGCTCGCGGACGAAGAGCACCGGAAGCACATCGAGCACATCCGCCAGGTCCACGACTACGACAAGATCATCCACGGGATCTGGATGAAGAGTCGCGGGGTCCCGGAAGCGGCGGCCGAGGAGGTCGACGCGAAGCGGGAAGCGGAGCAAATCTTCGACCGGTTCAAGAAGGGCGAGAAGCTCTCGACGGAGGACCTGATGACCCTCCAGAAGTCCGGGTATCTGTGACACCGCCAGACCTTGGGCGGGGTTCCCAATCGCCCCGGTTTTGTCACTGCCGCCGGAAGGGGCGTTGCGACCTCCATTCTAGCCGCGACCTTTACAAATCCTTAAATATCGTACTACGAATACAATGTCGGGGGAATTTTGGGCTAGTTCGTTAGAGTGCATCCCATCCCTTCTGACAAGGCTAGCCCTCCCTTCCCTTTTTAATTCGATTGCAGGTGTTAGCGGAGCCGTTGTCGGGTCCGTGTTCCCCTCCTTGAGGGGGTATCTGCCTCCGACTCCGTCAATGGGAAACCTCTGAAACATTAAGTACGCAGGCCCCCGTTTCGGAAGAGTTCCTCGTGAACCCGCAAACGCCGCCCCCGGAGGGAGGCACGGCCGTAGCGGGGCTGCCTGGGCAGCTCGCGGGCCTCGATTCCTTCCGGCAACACGAGCTCTACTATTTGGCGAAAATCAGCGACCGGATGGAAACCATAGTGGCCTTCCTCGCGCTCATTACGGTAGCGACCTTCTTCACGGCGCTCTTCCTGTTTCTCCGTCGCTGAATGCCGTCGGTCGATTTCCGGTGGTCAAACTTAAAGGGGATTGCCCCTTTGGTAGGGTCGCATGGTCCTCGAAAAGCTCGGTGGCTCCCTGCGCGAGGCCCTCCGGAAAATCGCCGGTGCCAGCTACGTCGACGAGTCCCTCATCAAGGAGATCGTCCGCGATATCCAAAGGGCCCTGATCCAAGCGGATGCGAACGTCCAGCTCGCCCTCTCGATCACGCGGGAGCTGCAGCGGAGGGCGTTGGAGGACAAGCCGCCGCCCGGCATGAGTCCACGCGAGCATGTCGTCCGGATCATCTACGAGGAACTGGTCAAGATCCTCGGCTCGAGCCGCGAAATCCCGATCCAGAAGCAGCGGATCCTGCTCGTCGGGTTGTATGGCCAAGGAAAGACGACGACCGCGGGAAAGCTAGCGAAATTCTTCCAGAAAAAGGGGCTGTCTGTCGGCCTCATCGCCGCGGACGTTCACCGCCCCGCCGCGTACGACCAACTAAAGCAGCTCGCGGAACAGATCAATGCCTCCTTCTACGGCGATCCGAGCGCAAAGGACGCAACGAAGATCGCCAAGGCCGGAGTCAAAGCGCTTGAATCGATCGACGTGATCATCGTCGATTCCTCCGGACGGCACGCGCTCGAGCCCGACCTGGTCAAGGAAATCGAGTCGGTCGCCAAGGCGGTGCTGGCGGACGAACGTCTCCTCGTCATCGATGCGACGGTGGGCCAACAGGCGGGGCCGCAGGCAAAGGCGTTCCACGACGCCGTCGGCATCACCGGGGTCATCGTCACGAAGCTCGACGGCACCGCGAAGGGCGGCGGGGCCTTGTCCGCCGTGGCCGAAGTGAAGGCTCCCATCGTCTTCATCGGCGTCGGCGAGAAGGTCGATGACCTGGAGAAGTTCGAACCGCCCCGGTTCATCTCCCGCCTCCTGGGAATGGGGGACCTCGAGACCCTCCTTGAACGCGCGCAAGAAGCGATCGACGCCCAGAAGGCGGAGGCCCTCACGAAGAAGATCATGGCGGGAAAGTTCACGCTCCACGAGATGTACGAGCAGATCGAGGTGCTCACGGACATGGGTCCCATGCGCAAGCTGGCGGCGATGATCCCCGGCGTCGGGAGCAAGATGAAGGACTCCGACATGGAGGACACGCAGGCACGCCTCAGGCGTTTCAAGATCATCATGGACTCGATGACAGACGAGGAGATGAAGGACCCGAAGACCGTGAAGTCGTCCCGAGTTCAGAGGATTGCCCGCGGAGCCGGGGTCGCGCCGCGGGACGTGAAGGAACTGCTTCGCAACTACGAGACCTCCCGCAAGGCGATCAAGGGCTTCGCGGGGAACCGGAAGATGCGGAAGCAGATGTTGCAGCAGCTCGAGGCGTCCGGCGTGAGCCTCGACGAGGGGGGCTGACGAACCGCTCCGATACGACACCTTAATGATGTACTAGGACTAAGGCGTTCAACGGGGAGAGAGGGACTATGGGATTGAAGGCATGGATTATTCCGCAGGAGCGCCAGTTTTTCGACCTCCTCGAGAAGCTCGCGGCGACGGTCGACGAAGGCGCGATCGCCCTGGTGGATTTGCTGCACGACTTCCGTGACGTGCCGATGAAGTGCCGACGGATCAAGGACACGGAGCACCACGGCGACGAGATCGTCCACCGAGTTTTCGAGGAACTGAACAAGACGTTCATCACGCCGATCGACCGGGAGGACATCCAGTCCCTTGCGAGCGAGCTCGACAACGTCCTCGACATGATCGAGGCGGCCTCAAGCCGGATTGGCCTCTATGAGATTGATCGTCCGACCGAGGCGATGGTGCAGCTCGGAAATGTGATCAAGGACGGGACGGGACTCCTGCAGAGCGCGGTCGGGATGATCCGCAACATGAAGCAGGCCGATGGGGTCGAGCCGATCGCCATCGAGGTCCACCGCCTCGAGAACGTCGCCGATGACCTCATGAACAGCGCAGTCGCGGCCCTCTTCCGAGAGGAGGATCCCGTGACGATCATCAAGTTCAAGGAGATCACGGAAGTCCTCGAGCAGGCCACGGATCACTGCGAGGACGTCGCCAACGTCCTGAGCGACATCGTAGCGAAGAATCAATAAGGGCGTCGGAGGCCTCTCGCAGCGAAGCGGAGGGTCGCGCGGAGGTACGGACCGGGCATGGCGGATCCCTTCACGATGATCATCGTCGCGATCCTGATCGTCTTCTCGTTCGACTTCTTCAACGGGTTCCACGATGCGGCGAACGCGATCGCGACAATCGTCGCAACGAAGGTCCTCACGCCGACGAAGGCGGTCGCCATGGCCGCGGTCGGGAACTTCGTCGGGATGGTCTTCATCACGAATGCGATCGCGGAGACGATCGGCAAGGGGATCATCGACACGAATGTCCTTGGGGTCAATGCGCTGCCGCTGAGCGATGCCGCTCTCTTCCATTCGATGGCCATCATCATGGGGGGCGTCGCCGGTGCGATCGCATGGGACCTAATCACGTGGCTTTGGGGCCTTCCGACCTCGAGCAGTCATGCGTTGATCGGTGGCCTCGTCGGCGCGACCTCCCTCGCTGCAGGACCGGGGTCGATTCTCCTCCCCAGCTCCACGAACATGCTCCTTTTCCTCTTCGTGACGGGGATGGCGTTCGTCCTCGGCGCCGCATCTTTCTTTGCGTATGACGTCATCATCCGGAGGCACCGGCCGACGCTCGGGACGCTCATCCTGGCCGGTCTGCTCACCGGACTCCTCCCCGCGGTCATCCTCGGAAAGATCCTCTTGAAGGGGCTCGTCCAAATCGTTGTCTACATGGTCGCCGCGCCGCTCGTCGGGCTCCTCTTCGCATTCGGCCTCGCGCTGGTTGTCATTCGCTTGTTCCGCCGACACACCCCGACGAAAGTGAACCATGAGTTCAAGCGCCTTCAACTCGTCTCGAGCTTCTTCTACAGCGTGACGCACGGGACGAACGACGCTCAGAAAGGGATGGGGATCATCACACTCATCCTCGTCGTCGCGGCGATCGGACCGCCTTGGGGTCCCCCTTCGGGCGCCTTCCAGATACCGCTTTGGGTCATCTTCGGTGCCCACGCCTCCATCTCGCTCGGGACGTTCTTCGGCGGCTGGCGAATCGTGCGCACGATGTCTCAGCGGGTGACGCACCTCCGCCCGTGGCAGGGCTTCTCCGCCGAAACCGGGGGAGGCATCGCGCTAGCGAGCAGTGCCCTGGCGGGAATCCCCGTGAGCACGACTCACGTGATTGCTTCGGCGATCATGGGCGTCGGCGCGACGAGGCGGCTGTCGGCGGTCCGGTGGGGGGTCGCCCGACGGATTTTCTGGGCCTGGATCATCACGATTCCCGCGTCCGCGGCAATGGGAATGGTTGTATACGGGGTGCTGCGGCTCATGTTTGGAGTTTGAGGCCTGCCGGCACGCAGTCATCGGATGGGCAAGCCGCTATACGAGAAGCCGTCGAAACCACGTGTCGACGGTTCGGAAAATCGGTCAAAGATCGGCGCAGGGAGTTCGAGGCAGCCCGCCACGTCGAGGCTATCCCTCGCTTTCGATCCTGGGCGCCAGCAAGAATTTGACTTCGCCCTTCCCGCCCGCGATCTTGAACTCGATCTTGACGGGGTAGTCGGACCCCAGGTACAGGGTCACAGTCGGCGCCGAGCTGATCGCCTTCACCATGTTCGAAAAGTAGTCGAGCGGGAAAAGGGACCGGACGGCCTCCTTGGATTGCAATTCCTCGAGCAGGTCCTTCGGGACCATGTGGGACACGTTGTCGGTATCGCCCTCCGACACGATCTCGAAGCCGTCCGGGGACGCCTTCAGGGCGATATGGTCGCTGATGCTTTCCGATGCACGAATCGCTTGCCGCAGCTCGTCTGTCCGGACGACGAGCTTCGCGGGGAGGTTCAGGCTCGGGACCTTCGGATCGCTCATCCCGGCCGTGTCGACGAGGGCCATCCGGCGCGTCGTATTCCCGACCGTGACGACGAGGCGGTTCTTGTCCTCGTCATGGCTGAACGAGATCGTCTCGCCTCCCTTCGCCAAGCGGAGGATCTCCTTCATCTTGTCCATGTCGACCCCGAGTTCGCCTTCGTCCGCCTTGTAGGCCTCGAAGGCGCCGCGGTCGAGGGTGAGGTCCACCATCGCCACGTGGGCGGGGTCGACGGCCTTCACCGTGATGGAATCTTTCCCAACGTTGAACTTCGCCTCATCGACGAGGGTCGACACGACGTCGACCACCTCCTTGAGGACATCCGCTTTGACCTTCCCCTCGAACAATCCTCGCTCCCCCGGAATTCCCTCGGAAATCCGGTCACCTGTTATAAAGGTTCCCGGGGTTTGTCGCCGGACTCAGTATTCCCGCCAGGTGTGTTGACACTTCACGCATCGGTAGATCCGCGTCGTCGGTTCGTCCGCGGCCCGGGTCTGCCGCATCACCCAGAAGGCCTCGTAGTGTCCGCACTTCGGGCATTCGACGCGCGTCTTCGGCAGGGTCTCCGTGATCTCATCGAGGACGAGGGTCTCGGAGGGTTTCTCCTTCCCCGATCGTGCGACCTTCGCCGTCGTCGCGTCCTTCCCGGAGAACGAACGCTCGTACCCGCACGAATTGCAGTGCAACTTCCCTTGCACGGGAAACATGAGGGAGCTGCACTTCGGACAGAACATGAAGCCCTTGAGGAGACGAAAGGAGCGTGCGATAAAAAGGTTGTGTGGAAACCTCAGAGCTTCGCGTGATCGTAATTCCGCAGCGCGCGCTCGACGAACCGCTGGATCGCGCGTTCCTCGGCCTGGCTGCGGACCGGGGCATGTCGCGCCGGCGCCTCCTCGGGTTCCTCTTCCTCATCGTCCTTGGATTCCTCCCGTGCGTGTGCGGACCGACGATGCACGCGGGGGCTCTCGTCTTCCTCGCGGGCGTGGGAGATCCGGTGCGTCCGCGTGGCGATGAACTCCTCGCCTTCGTCGTCTTCGTCATCGTCGTCCGATTCGCGGCGATGGGCTCGCGCGCGGCCTCGGACCTCGTCGGGTTCCGCGGTGAGCTTGCGATAGGAATCGAAGTGGTCTCGGCGGTCGCGACCGCGACGTCGGTGTCCGCTCGCGGCGATGACGGGATGGCCGCGGGATCGGGCGCGAACCGGCCGGCGGGACCGGTGGATCTCCTCGTCCTCCTCGTAGGCTTGTTCCTCGTCATCCACGTAGGGCCGGGCACCGATGACCGGCTGGACCAGGTTCACGCCGACGGAGGATCCGGATCCGGACCGGGAGCCAAGTTCGCGCCGGGTCTGCTCCGCGATCAGCCCTCCGATGTACGCGAAGATGACGACCATCAGGTAGCCGTTCGTCCCCATGCCGAAGGTCGTCGTCAGGGCCTGCGCGAAGCCTTGCATGTACGCGACCATGAACTCCTTGTAAGGGAGCAGAAAGGGCAGGATGCTCGCGGCTGCGTCGCTCACGACCATCGGCAACGTGGCGACGAAGTCGATCTGGTGCGAGGCGAAGTTGTGCGCGTACGTGATGTTGGCGATGTAGATGGCGAACACGGGCATGAGGGCCGCGATGACGGCCTTGATCGGAGACCCGGCTCGACGGCCGCCGACGTACCCGGCGATCATGGGGCCCGCGGGCTGGATCCACCAGAGCAGGAAGGAAAGGATCAAGATGACCCGCGAGGACGACCAGAAGGAGAACGGGGCGCCGTCGCCGTGGAACCGTCCGACCTCGTTGTCGACCTCGATCCGATACACGCCCGGATGGTGCGCCCTCGGCCGGGGTCTACCGCGAGATCGCCTCGACGGCCGGTCGTCTTCGTCGTCCTTGGGACGACGGGGCCATAGTAGCCATCGAAGTAATCCCATGCCCATCCCAGCAAGGTCAGGTCGGACCTTTGTCTGACACTCAATCAAGGCCCGGAACCGTATTAATAGATTTGGTCAGGCAGCCGATTTGACAAACGCGGACGCCAGGCTGGCGACGCGTCCTGCCTCCCTTGGCTTCCCGCGGTCGGATCCTTCGAACGACCGGAAGCGGGCAAAGGCTAAGTTCGGGCTCGACGTTCCTTCGAACGGAATGGTCCTCTACGCGAAGGACATCGTGGAAAGGGAATTCCTCTCCTTCTCGCCGAGCACCTCCGTCCGCGACGCCGCGAAGACGATGGCTCGGGAACACCAAGGCTTCGTCATCGTCATATCGCCCGCGAAGGTCCCGATGGGCATCGTGACGGAATGGGACCTGCTCGCGAAGGTCGTGGCGCAAGGACGCGACGCTTCGAGGGTGTCCCTCGGCGAGATCATGAGCACGAAGCTCGTGGCGGTCGATCCGAGCGAAGGGATTGACCGGGTCGCACAGCTCATGGCGGACGAAGGAACCCGCCGCGTCCTCGTGGTGAAGGACTCCCAGGTGTTGGGAGTGATTCGGGTCCGGACGATCCTCGCGCGGATGCGGGAGTACGTCGATTCGGTGAGTGCACAGATCGCCCGCGCGCAGAAGCCGATGTTCTGACCCTGTCGGGCCTCCGCCCCGTCCACCGGTTCAACCGGGTCCATGGGCTTTCGGCCGATATCGATTCGGGTCGTCGAAGAAGTCGATCACGCGCACGCCCGCCCGGAGCTTCGCCGCGTGTGGCACGCCCGCGGGGATGAAGTATTCCTCACCC